>CANSGE010000165.1 GCA_947646295.1 uncultured Bacteroidales bacterium | reverse complement strand
TCGGCAATCCGGCCGTTTTAATCAAAAGAAAAAACTATGAGTGATATAAAAAAACGCCTCGTGATCATCGGAGGCGGATTCGCGGGACTCAGTGTCGCGAAAAAAATAGATAAATCGCAATGGGAAGTGACAATCGTCGATCGCCACAACTATCACAGCTTCCCGCCCCTCTTCTATCAGGTGGCGTCGAGCGAGCTGGAGCCATCGGGCATCACCTTCCCGCTGCGCCGCGAGATGCGCGCCCGCAAAGTCAAGGGCTGCCGCTACCGTATGGGCACGGTCGCATCGATCGACACAGCATCCCGCCGCGTAATCACAGAATTTGAAGAAATACCCTACGACAAGGTTATCATCGCAGCCGGTGCAACCAACAATTTTTTCGGTATCGACGGACTGCCCGACAGAGTGTACACTCTGAAAAGCGTGCCTGAGGCCATCCGGTGCCGCAACGCAATACTCGAGCGTCTCGAACGCGCCGCTCTGCTGCCCCAATGCGACGAGCGCCGCGCCCTGCTTACATTCGTGGTGGTGGGCGGCGGCCCCACCGGGGTTGAGATAGCCGGCGCGCTCGGCGAGATGAAGCGGTACATAATCCGCCGCGACTATCCGGCTATCGACCGCGAGGAGGTGAAAGTGGTGCTCTGCGAAGGCACCGACCGACTTCTGCGCACTATGAGTGAAAATTCGTCAAAAGCCGCCCTGAAAGACCTCGGCCAACTGATGGTGGATGTAAATCTCGGTAAAACGATGAAGTCATACGACGGCCGGTTGATCACTTTCGCCGACGGTACGACAATAAACAGCGCCACCCTCATATGGACAGCCGGTATCACCGGCGAGCCGATAGCGCTTACTGGCACGGAGGTGAAAGCCGGACCGGGCGGACGTTTCATCGTGGATGAATACAACCGCGTCACGGGCCTCGACGACGTTTTTGCTATAGGCGATATTTCATGCCATGCCGACGAGCGCTTTCCCCGCGGATGCCCCCAGCTGGCGCAACCCGCAATCCAGCAGGGCCGCACCCTGGCCGAAAATCTCAACCGCCGTGCGTCGGAGCAATGGCGGCCTTTCAGCTACAAAGACAAAGGGTCGATGGCCACCATCGGCCGCAACAGAGCCGTAGTGGATATGGGCAAACTCCACTTCTCGGGCTGGGCGGCGTGGATGATGTGGATGTTCATACACCTGATCTCGCTCCTCGGCATGCGCAACCGTGCTGTAGTGCTCCTCAATTGGATTTGGAGCTATTTCTCTTTCTCGACGTCGCTGCGCATGATACTGAAAACGGCTGAACAACCTCATAAAAAAGCTTACTGATATGACCGGTAATATTGAATTCAAACGCCTCTTCCGCGAATCTTTCCGCGAGCCCTCAGAATGGGTCGACTGGTTTTGCAGCCACGTGTTCCGCGAAGAAGACTTCGTGACGATATGCAATCAGTCGGGTGAAGCTGTGAGCGGGCTGCTTCTGCAGCCCTACGAAATGCTTATCCATGGCCGACGCCTCCCCATCGGCTACATATCGTGTGTGGCTACTCTCAGGGCGGAGCGCGGCAAGGGGCTGGCCCATATGGCCATGGCCAAGGCATTGCACACGGCCCGCGAGCGCGGTATGGCATTGTGCACGCTCATTCCGGCATCTGACCGCTTGTATTTTTTCTATGACGGCTTGGGCTTCTCGACTGTTTTCTACGTCGATGAGCTCCGATATACATCGGCGCACGTTTTTGACAGCGATGAAGCCTTTACACCTGCCGAACCGGTATACGAGATCATGGAGCGTCTCGAAGCCAAAAGCCCATGCGGAGTGTTGCATAGCCGGCGCGATTTCGAGAATCTCAAACATGATCTGGAGAACGACGGCGGCCTTTGTGTGGCCGTGAAATCGGAGGACGGACGCGAGGCGATAGCCATGGCAGCCATAGGCGAGTGCATCACCGTAAAGGAGATTCTTGCCACGGACGCCGCGGCAGCTGAGGCCGCCCTCGCGATCTTGCGCCGGGAAGCGGGCGAGAAAATGGTGATAGTATGGAGCCGTCCGGGCGAACGACCTTTCTGCATGCGCTCGCGCGGCATGGCCCGCATCGTCGATGCCGGCAAATTGCTCGGCACCCTCGCAGCGGCCGACACAAAACTGCACTATACCATACGAATCCACGACAGCATACTCCCCGAGAATGCCGGAATATATCATATCCACGACGGAATTTGCGAAAAATTGACAGATGCCCCCGGTAAAGTAGACCTCGACGTCAATGTCGAAGTGCTTACCCGCATAATATTCAGCGCCCCGCGGATCGGTAATATATTTAACCTGCCCACGGAGCGCCCGATGATGTCGATGATGCTCGACTGAGATCAGAGGTCGCTTGACAACGACATCTTATTTTGCAATTTTGAGTCGCGAATTACCTGCTTTCACCACATAAACGCCTGCGGGAAGATGTGAAATATCAAATCGCGACTGCTCGCCCGACATCACTGTGCGGCCCATTGTATCGGCGATGATGGCGAAGTCAGCGCCTGCGACATTGACAGTCATAGCCTCGCGGTCGTATGAGAGTGTGACGGCTGATTCGGCCACATCGCTCACACCGCCTGTGCTTTCCAGTACGGTGAGTTTATCAAGACAGAAATATGTGGGAGTATTCACGCCCCACTCGCCCACGTCGGTCGAAGTCATTGTGAAATACATCTCGTCGACAGTACCGAGCGAGCTGAGGTCCACGTAGCGCCAGCCGCGGTTGATAGTCAGGTTGCCGTTCTCGTAAGCGGCGAGCTCGACGCTCACGGTCTTTTCGGATTCGTCGGCAGCCACACCATGAATGATGAGTTTGAAGCTGTCGCCGTTGTTGAAGGCGCGGGCATACTGATCGCCATACTCGATGGTATAGTAGGGATAGCTGTTGAGATTGACGTACACACCCTGGGGTGCATAAGATTTACCGTCGTTGAATGCCAGCTGGCAGCTCTTTTCCCCGTTGAATTCCGAATAATAACCCACTAAATATGGCATATCAGCCGAAGTGACCGGAGCGCCGTATGAATCGAGTTTGATTTCGCCGTCGTCGCCGAGCACGATACCACCCTTGGCCATGTTGCTGAACTGAAACTTGAGAGTGTTTTCCTGACGCGCATTGTCAGCGGAATTTGATGCTGTGAAGCCCCACCACATATCATAGGCCGACATAGCATTGTGAACGAAGGAGAATACCTGGCTGTTGATTGACGTAGCATCTTCATCGTACGTTTTATCCCACGCGCCGGTCTCGGCATTGAAAGTCAGCTCGGTGGTTGATTTGGCAAGATCAAGGACAATGGTTTTTCCATCGGCATAGGCTGCGCCGGCACCTACGAGCGCACTAAGAGCAAGAAGTGTAATTTTTTTCATAAGCATAAGCGTTAATGTTGCGGCGAAATTAGCTAAAATATTTCAAACAGCAAAAGAGCTCCGGCCAAATGTGGCCGAAGCTCTCCGTAATCAGCTTGTGATTTTTACTTACGGGCAAGTATAAGTGCCGAGACAGGGGCTACTGCGATACTGCCTCCGCGTGTGGTGTCGAGACCGTCGGCATTGATCTGACCGTCACGCGCGATCACAATCCAGTCGCCTTTGGGGATTTTCACCTCGCGTGTGTCTGATGAGCCATTGAATACGAGTTTGATTTCCGACCATTCGTCGCCATTGGCGTGATTTTTGATGGAGTACGAAATCAAGTTCGGTGTATTCTTGACATCGTCGAATACGATATTGCGTGCAATTTCGGCAGCGGTGGTCATACGGAAAGCCGGGTGAGCCTTGCGCAGGCGGATGAGCTCGCGGTAGTAGGCAAACTGGTCGGCATTGGTATGTTTGAGGTCCCAGTCGATGGCATTGATCGAGTCGGGCGAATTATAGGAGTTGTGCACTCCTTTCTTGTCGCGGAACACTTCCTCACCGGCAAACATGAAAGGGGTACCTTGCGAGGTGAAGACAATCGTCTGCGCGAGACGTGCTGCCCGCTGGCGATCGGCCTCGGTGGAGCCGGGCATGGATTTGGTGAGCTTATCGGTGAGCATGAGGTCGTCGTGGCATGATACGTAGTTGATGACCATTTCAGGCGAAGTGGCATATGCAAAACGCGAGGTATTGCCTTTCGAGAAGTCGACCTGGGGATGGGCGGTGGCAGCCACGATACCGATTTTCACAGTTTCCTCGTTGCCGGGTTTGCCGGTAGCGAATCCTGGCTCTTCGGCACGGGAGTAATGCCCCTTGACTGCATCGCGTATATCATCGGAGAATACTGCGATTCCCTGCATCTTGGATACATTTTCCTTGAGGGCGCGGCGATCCATCGGCAGGGGCGAATCACCGGCCGTCCAGCCTTCGCCATATACGAATATAGAGGGATTGACTTCCTTGAGCTCGCGTGCCACACGATTCATTGTCTCGGTGTCATGGATGGCCATAAGGTCAAATCGGAAACCGTCAATATGGTATTCCTTAGCCCAATATTTGACAGAATTGACGATAAAATCCTGCATCATGGCGCGTTCGGAAGCGGTTTCGTTACCACAGCCGGATGCATCGGAGTATGTACCGTCGGCACGGTGGCGGTAGAAATAGCCGGGCGCGGTGAGCGAGAAGTTGGAGTCGTCATTCTGCGCGGTGTGGTTGTACACCACATCCATCACCACGCCGATACCTGCATCGTGGAGAGCCTTGATCATCTGCTTCATCTCTGTGATGCGCGCCGCAGGGTCGGCAGGGTCGGTGGAATACGAGCCTTCGGGTACATTATAATTATATGGGTCGTAGCCCCAGTTGTAGGTATTGGAGGGGAGATTTGCCTCATCTACCGAATTATAATCATATGAGGGTAAGATGTGGACGTGTGTCACACCCAGCTCCTTGAGATGGTCGATGCCGGTAGCCTCGCCAAAACTGTTTTTGGTAGCCGGCTCGGTGAGTGCGAGAAATTTGCCCTTGTGCACGATGCCCGAATGAGGGTGCATACTCATGTCGCGATGGTGCATCTCGTAGAGCACCACATCGGTGAGATGATTCACCTCTGGGCCTTTGTCGGCCTCCCATCCTGCGGGATCGGTGGATGCAAGATTGATGATGGCGGCGCGATGACCGTTCGTACCGACGGCCTTGGCCCAGATACCGGGTGTCTCGGCGAGCCACTTGCCATCGTGAAGTATCGAGAAGGTATAGAATTTGCCGTAGAGCGGCTCACTCACTGAAGCACGCCAGGTACCGCGGTCGGCCCGGCTCATGTCGAGAGTATCGATGGCGGGGGTATTGCGATCGGTATCGTAGAGGAGCACGCGGGCTGCCTGAGCCTCGGGCGACCAAAGGGTGAAACGT
>CANSGE010000164.1 GCA_947646295.1 uncultured Bacteroidales bacterium | reverse complement strand
CCAACGCACGCATACCTTATCTCGAAATCGCGCGCAACTGCAACGTATCAGGCGCCGCTATCCACCAGCGCATCCAGCGCCTTACAAATATGGGAGTGATCCAGGGCACCGAGTGCCTCATCAATCCCGCCGCACTCGGATACCATACCTGCGCATTCATATCGCTGTATCTCAAGGACCCAAATAACTATCAGAAAGCCATCGACGGCCTCAAGCAGATACCCGAGGTAGTGGAATGTCACTGCACCACCGGCCCATACGACCTCTTCATCAAACTATACGCCCACAACAACGACCATCTGCTCGAAATCATACAGAATAAGCTCCAGCCCCTCGGCATGGCACGCACCGAGACATTCATATCGCTCACCAACTCATTCACCCGCTCAGCTCACATCGACGAGCAATGACTACCACGCGACTTGCCATCCTCATCGCAGCCCTCATCGGCCTCTCTTCACCCTCTGCGGCAGCCGCTGATTTCACCCATTGGTTTGCCGACTCCACCCTCAAGCTCGACCTGAGCCTGAGCGGCACCGTCTCGCCCGACGCCCCGCAGGGACGCATAGCTCTGGCCGGCATGACCCGCTTCCGCGGATGGCACGGACGCCGCGCTCACCTCACCGACCCGCTGCTGCGCGGAGCGGCCGAGATCGTCGTCACCGACCGCGCCACGGGCGATACCACCTACTGCCACACCTTCGCCACCCTCTTCCAGGAATGGCTCGTCACCGACGACCCTGTGGGCGAGCGCTCCATGGAGGCGGCCGCCCTCATCCCCTGGCCACGGCGCGAAGCCGACATTCACGTAAGCCTGCGCGACAACCGTCACCGCATCATCGGGGCATCGACATTCACCTTCGACCCCTCCGATATACTCATCGCCGACGGAGAGGCTCTCCTGCCCCCTCCCGCCACATACCTCTTCCGGGGCGAGCGGGACGATTCAGCCAAGATACGTGTGGCCATCCTCGCCGAGGGATACACCCCCGAGCGCATGGACACATTCCGCAGCCGTGCCGGCGAGGCCGTCGACGCCATACTCTCCCACGAACCATTCACCTCGCTGGCCGACCGCTTTGACTTCATCGCCATCGAGACCCCATCGCGACAGAGCGGAGTTTCGCTCCCGGCCCACGGCCAATGGCTCGACACCGCATTCGGCTCGCACTTCTCCACCTTCTACTCCGACCGCTATCTCACCTCGCCCCGCGTATGGGATATCTTCAGCGTGCTCGGCGCCGAGGGCTGCTCCCACGCCATAGTGCTCGCCGATACGCCCGTATACGGCGGAGGAGGCATATACAATTTCTACACCCTCACCGCGGCCGACAATGAGAAATTCGATGTGGTGACCCCGCACGAATTCGGCCACAGCTTTGCCGGACTGGCCGACGAATACTTCTACGACATACCCGACATGCTCGACACGAGCTATCCGCTCGACATCGAGCCGTGGGAACCCAACATCACCGCCCGCCTCACCACTCCTGCCAAGTGGCAGGACCTCATCGACCAAGGCCGGGCAGCCCTCGTCGAGGGCGCAGGCTACCGCGCCCGCGGCCTCTGGCGCGGCGCCGACGACTGCCGCATGCGCACCAACCACGCCCCGGACTTCTGCCCCGTCTGCCGACGTGCCATCGAGCGCATGATCCGCTTCTACACCGAGCCATGAGCAAAGTGAAATGCAACTTTTCGGGGGAGATGATTGTTATCATAGATGCAATCAGGAAAAGATATGGCATGCAGATTCGCACATATGATACTTCTTGTGCTGGGAGTGGCCGGGGCTATGTGGCTTACGGGATGCTCGCAGGCATCGGCCTACAATCCTGATGAGTGTACACGCGTGGCCCGGCGCGTGAGCATGCTCGCACCGCTCGGGCAGACTGACTACGCCGAAATGATCGCCCAAAGCGAGGAAATCTACAAATATCTTATCAATGTGGCCGAGCAGCCCGCGGACGACGACAACCGTCCGCTGCGCGAAAATGAAGAGTTCATGAAGCGGCTCGATTACATGTTCACATTCAGCTCAGTGCTTTACCGTGCCCACCTCGACGGACAGCTCGATGCCGCCAACACCTCAGCTTACGAGAATCTCGACCGCTACGCCGACCATTTTGCGCAGATTTGCGCTGCATTGTAGTGCTTTTTGTCGTAATTTTTACATATTCCAATCATTTTTTAGGTTTTATTTTTGATTCGTAAATATTTTTTGTATATTTGCGGCACTTCACATCTGCAACTCAGAGTTTCATTTCATTATTCCACCTAATTCGCAACACAATTTAACTCCAATATAAACTTAAAAAACTTCTTGTATGAGAAAGAATTTACTACTTCTGTTTCTATCTCTGTTCGTTTGCTCGTACATGAGCGCAGGGACTATCACGATCACCGCGCCGATAGGCTCCACAAAAGTCACATACGGCAGCGGAGCGGCAGTGGGTCTCACAGGCGAGACTACCACCATCGACTATCTCACCACAGCTGAAAAT
Source organism: uncultured Bacteroidales bacterium (assembly GCA_947646295.1). Lineage (GTDB taxonomy): Bacteria > Bacteroidota > Bacteroidia > Bacteroidales > Muribaculaceae > CAG-873. The sequence continues at coordinate 2,913 of CANSGE010000164.1, read as the reverse complement.
CCACTTGCTTTTGAAGCCAACTCCGGATGGACAATAACCAACGTGACAAATGCCGGCATGTCCGGCGACAAAGTTTGGCGCGCATCTATCTCCGGCGACGACCAGACTTTCATCGTCACTGCTGAAAAAGCCGAGACTCCCGTAGTGAGCACAGTCTCATTCTCAGTATATAACATGAGCGGCTCCGACAAGACATTCACCATCCAGCAGGATGGCAAGCCCATCGGCGAGGACAATGGCTGGGGCGGCTACTCTCTCTCGGTAGCTCTCGGCTCCACCATCACCATCGTACCCGAAAGCGGATACAAGATCACCGACCAGACCTACGGCTACTCTATGGATATCTCCACTACATTTAATGCCGACGGGTCGTGCACGGCCGTGATCAACAGCGTCAATGCAAGCTATGCAGGCATCTACGTCTACACTGCGATTGATGCTCCCGAAATCAGTATCACAGCCAATCTTCCGTCCTACATCACAGCCGAAATCTGCACCGGCTCGCTTGACAAGATCCAGGACCTCGCGCTCACCTCAGCCACACAGTACTACATCACATCCAATACGGCGATGATCAAATTTGCCGCTAAAGAAGGTGCTGAAATCACAGGCTGCACACGCAATGGCGAGCCCGTCAACTACAACCCCAACCAAGGCTGTTACATGACCGCCTGCGCGGCCAACGATGCTTTCGTCATCGAAGCCAAAGGCCCCGCCACCACAGTATCCTTCGCCGCTGCCGCCCGCGGTGGTATCACCTTCACACTCGACAATGTAGCGATCTCTGTCAATGGAGAGGCCGCCCAGCTCAACGGCAGCCAGCTCTCGGCCAGCGTAGGCGATGTCATCACCATCTCGCCCCGCGGCGGCAAGCTGCTGGCTTACGCCACGATCGGCACCAATATGCCTACCCCCGACGACGCCGGCAATATCACCTTCACACTCTCGCAGGAAAATCAGTCAGTCGTGATCTACGGCCAAAACTCCTACGGCCTTGTCGTAAATGCTGAAAATGCCTCAGGTATTTCATTCAGCACCGCCAAGAGCAGCGAAACTCTCTCCGACGGACTCAACAACCTCTGGTTCACCGCCAGTGCCGACCTGCCCATCACCATCAAGCCCACCAATCCCGGATGGTCCATCACCTCTGTAGAAGTCAAAGGCGCGGCTATCTCTGCCGCCGCAGATGGCACCTACACCATCAGCGAGCTTGAGGAATACAGCGAAATCAGCATCAAGGCCGTGCGCAATGTCACAGCTTCATTCATGCTCACCGACCCCGACAATAAGCTCTCGGCCACACTCAACGGCAACCCCATCGACCTGAGCAGCGCCGCTACAGCAGCTCCCGGCTCTATCCTGGTGCTCACAGTTGAAGACGGCTACGCCATCAACGACCTCTCAGCAGGTAGCAATGCGATAGAAGAAGGTGCCGGTACATACACCATCACCCTCACCGCAAGCTGCATGATCATGGGTACTGTAGCCGAAGATGCAAGCTTCACTATCTCTGTAGAGGAAAAGGACGCTAAAGCAAGTGTCATCGTGGATCAGGGCGGCCCCAACCACACTAAACTCGAAGCGGGCCAATCATACAAGTCCGAAGAGCCTGTATCTGTGACATTCATGAACAACACCTCTGATTACGATGTGGAATTCTACATCAACGGCGAACTCTCAGCCACAGTCGTAAAAGGCTCTCCCGTCAAGGAAACCATCAGCGCCGACGCTGTGATCAAGGCTATCAAGAAAGAAGTTTCCACATCTGTCGAGATCAACGCGATGCCCGCGACCTCATCGCCCAACGGCATGGCTGGCAAGCTCACCATCGCCGGTACCACATGGTACACCTTCACAGAAATCGGTGAGACAGTAGCCATCGAAGCCACTCCCGCATCCGGCTACAAGCTTGACTATGTAGGCTACTCCACCGACTACGCCAACTACACTGCCCTCGCTGATCCGACATCATTCACTCTCACAGCTGAGATTGCAGAAGCAGCTGCAAGCGGTTACCTCTACTTCAAGGCCTTCTTCGTGGAAAACACCGAAGCCAAGACATTCGAGATCATCGGTGGCATGGCTACCGAAGGCCGCATCAGCATCCGCGTCAACGGTTCGACCATGAGCCGCGCCGAGGTGGAAGTAGGTCAGGAAATCGAATTCATCGCGCAGGTATACTCTGACTTCACGGGCAGCAAACAGCTCAAGGAAGTGCAGTTCAATGGCCAGAGCATCCAGTCGCCCTTCATCTACACCATCACCGAAGCCGACTTTGAAGCCGCTCAGGAAGCCACCACACCCGGTGTGCTCACCGCCACTCCCGTATTTGAATCTACTACCGGCATCGAAGGCATCGAAGGCGACGGCTCACTTGCCTACCTGGCAGCCTCCGACGAAATCATCGCTCCGGCTGCAGTTGATATCTACTCCGCAGCAGGTGCCCTGGTATTCCACGCCGAAGCAGGCCGCAGCAGCATCGCCGCACTCCCGGCAGGTCTCTACATAGCCGTGAGCGGCAACGCCACACTCAAATTCGCGAAATAAACCGAATACACAATACCCTAAAAGCCCGGCCGGAGACTTCGGCCGGGCTTTTACGTCTGCTTACCGTGAAAGAGCCGTGTATTTCGAGAGGTATCAGAGCCTAAGAATCAGAATATTTTTTGTAAATTTGCCCCTACAATTAACACAATGGACAACATTATCAATTATACTTCACACTCATTGGACAGTTTCAGTTTTGAGGCTCTTACCCAGTCTATAACTACCATTCATTCCGCATTGCAAACATCGGCAGTTAATGCCGTTAACCGATTTGCTACAATTCGGAACTGGCTGATTGGTCGTTATATTGTGGAATATGAACAATGCGGGAATGACCGCGCTAAATATGGTGCAAGATTGCTTCCG
>CANSGE010000163.1 GCA_947646295.1 uncultured Bacteroidales bacterium | reverse complement strand
CTCCGGGATAGAAATCGTGATAGCCGTTGGCGCGGAAAGCCTCCCATTGCTCGATGATTTTGCCATACAGCTCGCGACGCTCCGAAGCCGAGGGGCGTGAGAAAGTGCCGTCGGGCGCGAGCCAATATCCGGCACGTTGCATCAGCACGCGCATAAGCAGGGCGCGGGCTGCCCCTTGGGTAGCACGTTCGGGTGAGACGCCTGCGTTGGCCCATGGAAGCTGCTCGATGGCCAGGCGCAGGTCTTCATCCACGATATCGTAAAGCTCATCGTGGCTCAGACGCGGACGGAACGAAGAGTCGTAATCAGATGCAGGCTCGGTGGTGAAAGGTACCTCGCCCCAGTATTTGATGAGGTCGAAGGTGAGGAAGGCGCGCAGGAAGCGGGCTTCACCTTCGAGCCGACGCAACTCCGTGTCGGTCTCGAAGTCGGGCATCGCGCCTATTCCCTGGATGGCCACATTGGCGCGGTCGATACCCTGATACTTCATGCGCCAGAGGTATTCGATCCATTCGTTGCCCGAATTATATTGATAATGCGATATATCATTTACTCTGTTGTCGGATTGGGTACGCGACGAGAAATACATGTCATCGGATACGGGCATCGCCATTTCGTTCTGCCCGTAGTGATTATAGTCGGAGATCGAACTCATGATACCGAGGATGGCCATGTCGGCCTTCTCGGCATTGGCAAAGTAAGTTTCTTTGTCGTAGCCCGATGATGGAGTCTCGGTGAGCACGTCGTCGCACGAGCTCAAGGCCAGGGTGGCCAGTGCGAGTGTGAGATATTTGGATATAGTTTTCATCTTAGAATGTCAGGTTAAGGCCGAAAAGGAAAGTGCGGCTCAAAGGATAAGCTCCGAAATCGACACCGGGTGTGAGCGGCGAGCGCATGGTCGATACCTCGGGGTCGAAACCGGTGTATTTGGTGAATGTATGGATATTGTTGCCCGTAAAGTATGCACGCAGTTTGCTCAGACCGAGCTGTCGCATGAAGGGCTTTTTCTCGAGAGTGTAGCCAAAGGTGATGTTGGAGATCTTGAGATACGAAGCATCTTCCACACCCCATGAGTGTACATAGTTGTCGCCGCTTTCCATGTCATAATATGCGGCTATGGTCTTGCCTTCGTTGAGCGCGGCCAGCTCGGCGGGGTCGGTGACCTTGTTGCCCTTGCTGTCAATAGTCATCCAGCGGTTGGAGCTGTTTGAGATGTCGAGCGCATTGTAATTCTGCACGCCTACCTTGGCGCTCACGAGTTTCGTGGCATTGAGCACGTCGTTGCCCAGGCTGAAAGTGAGGAAGATGCTCAGATCGAATCCTCGCCAGGTCAGCTGGTTGTTGAAACCGCCGTAGAGCTTCGGAGCGGCTTTGCCGATGACCGTCTTGTCATTTTCGTCAATTATACCGTTGTTGTCGAGGTCTCGGAATTTCCACATACCGGGTTTGACAAGATTGGGATTGGTCTGGTAGGGGACTCCTTCTTTCAAGGTATATTCCTTGGTGCGCGGATTGTAGTTGAAATCCTCTACCTGATACAGGCCATCGGTGATGAAACCGTAGAACTGACCCACGGGCTTTCCTACCTCAAGAAGGTGGGTATTCTGATTGAAACCGAACTTCGCTTCGTAAAGCTGGCTGTCGCCGCCTACAAGAGCTGTGATTTTATTGCTGTTGTGGGTGAGCGTGAGAGTCGAGGTCCACTGGAAATTGCGGTTTGTGATATTTACCGAATTAATGGCGATATCGATACCGGTATTCTGTGTCGCACCGGCATTGATGAGCATTGTCTGATAGCCCGATGACATCGGCACGATGGCGTCCAGGAGCAGATTGTTGCTTCGGTTGATGTAAAATTCGGGGCTGATGGTGAGCCTCTGGTTGAAGAAGCCGAGGTCGACACCGACGTTGAAAGTGCGGTTCGACTCCCATTTCAGATTGGGGTTGGCTATCTGGGTGGCGGCGTAGCCCGGACGTGTGGATTCGCCGATGGCGGTCATGATGCGGTTCATCATTGCGAGCGAGTTGTAGGAGCCGATGCGGTTGTTGCCCGCCAGACCGTAGCCGGCACGCAGTTTCAAGTCAGAGAAAAGATGCAGGTCTTTGATGAAATCCTCCTCGCTCAGACGCCATGCAACGGATACGGCGGGGAAGTAGCCCCATTTGTTGTTTTTGCCGAATTTCGAAGAGCCGTCGGCGCGGAATGTGGCCGATACAAGATATCTGGAGTCGAAATCGTAATTGGCACGTGCAAAGAATGAGAGCAGATGGTCGTCATCGTTGTACGAAGAGATCACGGATGAAGGGGTGCCCAGGCCCATGTCGTCGAGTATGAAGTCGTCGGTGGGCAGGTCGCGCACGCCTGCTTCCACGTAGCGGCTCCAACGCTTGATGTACTCCTGACCAAACTGCAGGGTTACGCGATGCAGCTTTTTGATGCGCGTATCGTAGCTGAGCACGTTTGATGTGGAGAAAGTGCCGTATTCCGAATTGCGTTCGCTGCCATATATGCCGTTGCGGCGTCCCATGATGGAGTTTGATCCGTAGAACAGGTCGCGGCGGTAGCTTTGGTAACGTGTACCTTCGCTGGAGCGGAGTGTCCAGCCGCGTCCCAATTTGAAGCTGAAGGAAACCGAAGCCTGCAGGGTACGGTTCTTGCGGTCGTCTCTTTCAGATTGTGCCGCGAGAATCGGGTTGACCATTGTATTACCCGAATCATCCTGCAGGATAGGGTCGTCGAATGTAAGCAGGTCGGCATCGTTGCCTCTGATACCGGCCGTGGGACGGTAGGCGAGGATCTGGGCGAGCTTATTGAATCGCGCATCGACATTGGAGCCGCCGGTATTTGTGCCGTTGCCTGCCACGCCTGCGCCGGATATATCCTGCACATCATAGCTGATACGGCCATTCACGCTGAAGCGTTTGCTGATTTCGGCACGGATATTTGCTGAGATTGAGTGTTTTTCGGAGCCGGAGCATATCATGGCGCCTTCATCCTTGAAATAGCCGTACGACATGTAGAAGTTGAACTTTTTCGTACCGCCACTGATTGTGGCGCGGTAGCTCTGGGTGGTGGTGGTGCGTCCCATGGTCTCGTCGAGCCAGTTGATGCCCGGGCGGTTTGAGTAATTGGCGCTGATATCGGCGAAGCCTCCGTAGCGGTTCTGCCAGAAATTCATGCCGCCGTCTTCAGCTGAGGTGGATGTGAGCCATCCGAGAGTGCGCTCGTAGTCGGCGAGCACGAATTCCTCGGTCGAGAGAGTCTTGAGTGTATTGGCCAGCTTCCGCCAACCAAGATATGCATCGAATACCACAGAAATCTTGCCATCGGCGTCGGCTCCGCTTTTGGTGGTGATGAGCACTACGCCATTTGCGCCTCGGGCGCCATAGATAGCTGTCGCCGAAGCATCCTTGAGCACGTCGATGCTCTCGATATCGTTGGGGTTGATGTTGCTCATGCCGTCTTCATTGGCCACACCATCAATTATATAGAGGGGCGAATTGTCCTGAGTGATCGAGATACCGCCGCGCACACGCACTTCGGGAGCAGCGCCGGGTTGACCGTCGGATTGTACGATCTGCACACCCGACATACGTCCGGCTAAGGCTTGTGTGGCATCGCCGCCGGGGGTCTTGATCATATCGGAGCCTTTCACGGAAGCTACCGAGCCGGTGACGTCTTTACGGCGTACCTGGGCGTAGCCGATCACCACCATCTCGTCGAGCGCGAGTTTCGAGGGCACGAGCACCACGTCGATGCGGTTGCGGCCATTGACGGCTTCTTCTTTAGTCTCGCAACCGAGATATGAAAATACAAGAGTGGCTTTTTTCGGGTTGTCAACCTTGATGGTATACGTACCGTTGACATCAGTGATCACTTTGGTCTGTGTGCCTTTGATTTCTACAAGGCCTCCGATCACTTCGAGTCCGTCAGAGTCGAGTACGGTACCGGTCACCGTGAGCGGGGCTGCCCAGGCCACAGCTGTGCCTGCCAGCATCGCCACGACGAGGAGTATGAATGCCCGCGTTCTGAGTAAAAGGGCTTTATGATTATTTCTCATGGGGTAATAATGATTGGTCTTGATTTATGTTTAATATCCGGTGCGGGAACCCATCGGGATTTGATCAATCAATTCGATGGTATTGCCGTCGACGATTACGGTCGACGAGGAGTATGCTCGGCGGTAAGTCTCGCCTGCCTCGGAAATGATTGTGCGTGCGGAGCCCATATCGAGAAGTGAGCCGTTGCGAGTATTCTCGATTCTCAGGGCTGCCGGCTGAGCGGGATCGAGCGATGCTGTGATGCGCCAGTTGCCGATAATGTAGCTGCCGCCATCGGTAGTCATCTCCGAAAAATCATCTTCGATATTACCCGGCTGGATGATAGCAAGCACGCGTACGGCCTGCTGATTTTCGACTTTGGCTGTGAAGTGCCATTGGTCAGGATAGTCGGGCCCTTGTATCGCCGGCGGCACAAGGAATTTGGATGTCTGCGACATGTCAGCAGGCGCGGAGCATATCAATTTCACTTTGCAATGAGTGTGGTCGGCGGAATTTTCGGTGACAAGAGTACCGGTCTCGGTATCAATGTCAAATTTCACTGCGCTGTGCAGCAGCCATTCCCATTTGGCAGCTTCTGACGCTTCGAGTTCGTCGTAAATGACAGCTATGCCCGGCTTGAGCATCACCAGATGGCGGAAATAGCGGGTTAGAGGAGTAGGGCCGAAGCCGTTTTCGGGAGTTTGCTCCACCCCGGCGTTTTTGAAATTTGTGATCCACATCGGGTCGTCAGTGTATCCGCAGTAGGCATTTGAGGCGTCGCCCAGTGCGTAGGCTATGTTTTTGGTAGAGCCTGCCCGCAGGATACGGCCGTAGGCCTTGGTAGTATAGGGCTGTCCGATACCATTGACCAGAATGGTATTGTGGCCGCGGCTGTGGCGGTACCACATCAGATTGTGCGCGTCGCTGAAATTCTGGTAGTATCCTGATGTCCCGAATATGATTTTGCCACCGTACGCGAGATTGAAAGCATTCTGGCTCGAGGTGGTATGCGAACCTGACCCGAACTGGCTCGAACGGAAGCCAAGCGCGAGGTCATCGGCAGCATCGGTGAGAGATGAATGAATCGAAACTTCGCCGGCATCCTTGAACCACGTGAGCAGCGGAACGTCGTCGGGCAGCGAGGCTGTGTAAGTATCATCATTGCACATGCGGTAGATACGCAACTCGATATCGCGGCGCACCAGATCGGGGCGCGTAGTAGCGTACCATGCGGCAAATCCGTCACCGGTCTCGCGGGCAAGAAAATCGGCGAAAGCCGCCATCTGCCTGATCGGCTCGGGATAGCGCTCGTGCATGTCACCGAAGCCGGTATTGGAGCCAACCGGGGGCATATTATTATAGTACATGACATTTTTTAGGCAGAATCTATCCAAGAACAAACACCCGCCCGA
>CANSGE010000162.1 GCA_947646295.1 uncultured Bacteroidales bacterium | reverse complement strand
AATAGGTTATTCCGGCAATCTTATGCGTGCTCCTCAGATCGTGGCACATTCAGCCGGACACGTGTTGAACGTCTCAAAATAGGCCGATTCATGAAAATTTCGTAATTTTGCCCTCATTATGGCAAAAATTATCGAAATTGAATCATTGCAGCATCCCGGAGTGGAAATTTTCGCCTCGCTTACCGAGGCTCAGCTCCGCAACCGTCTCAACCCGCAGGACGCCATTTTCATAGTGGAGAGTCCCAAGGTCATCAACGTCGCCCTCGATATGGGCTGCACTCCACTGGCTATCCTGTGTGAGCGCCGCCATATCGGGGGCGATGCTGCATCCATCATAGCCCGCTGCGGCGACATACCCGTCTATACTGGCAGCCGCGAGCTGCTGGCATCTCTCACCGGCTATACGCTTACCCGGGGAGTATTGTGCGCCATGCGGCGCCCGGCCCCGCGCTCCGTAGCTGAGGTATGCGCCGGAGCATCGCGTGTGGCGGTCATCGACAGCGTGGTCGACACTACTAACATAGGAGCCATCTTCCGCTCCGCCGCCGCCCTTGGCATCGATGCCGTGCTGCTCACACCCACCTCGTGCGACCCGCTCAACCGCCGCTCCGTGCGAGTGTCGATGGGATCGGTTTTCCTTGTGCCATGGACGTGGACCTCGCCCGACCTCTCCGAGCTGCGCGCCATGGGATTCAAAGTGGCGGCCATGGCTCTGACTGACGACTCCGTTTCGATCGACGACCCGGCGCTCGATGCCGAGCGTCGCGTTGCCATACGCCTCGGCACCGAAGGCGATGGCCTGTCGCGCGAGGCTATCGGTGAGGCCGACTACGTAGTGCGTATTCCCATGTCGCATCAGGTCGATTCGCTCAACGTGGCGGCCGCTTCTGCCGTGGCCTTTTGGCAGTTACGCCGAAAATAGGCCGATTGCTCCAACAATTCGCACTTTTGGCAATAAAAAATCGCCTCAAATACACTTACTTAATCGAAAAATTGTGTAACTCGACCGAATTTATTACCTTTGCCATACATTTTGCGCTTTTTCCGCGCCACCAACTCTTGCATAAGAAAAATCAATAACTTAATAAGTTAAAAATTATGAGTTTAAACATCATTGTGCTTGCTAAGCAGGTGCCCGACACCCGCAATGTAGGCAAAGATGCTATGAAAGCCGACGGTACCATCAACCGTGCCGCGCTGCCTGCGATCTTCAACCCTGAAGACCTCAATGCCCTCGAGCAGGCTCTCCGCCTCAAAGACGCTCATCCGGGCTCGACAATTACTGTACTGACAATGGGTCTCCCCAAAGCCGCCGAAGTAATCCGCGAAGCTATCTTCCGTGGTGCTGATGGCGGTATCGTGCTTACTGACCGTCCCCTCGGCGGTGCCGATACTCTGGCTACTTCTTATTCTCTCGCTCAGGCTATCCGTAAATTCGGCAACTATGACATCATCCTCGGCGGTCGTCAGGCTATCGACGGCGATACAGCTCAGGTAGGTCCTCAGATCGCTGAAAAGCTCGGCTTGCCCCAGGTTACATACGCTGAGGAAATCCTCGGTATCGAAGATGGTAAGGTCACTGTAAAGCGCCGTCTCGAACACGGCCTTGAGACCGTCAAGGCTCCGCTCCCCTGCGTGGTCACAGTCAATGGCTCGGCTGCCGATTGCCGTCCCCGCAATGTCAAGCGACTCATGAAATACAAATATGCCGTCTCTCCCTCAGAGAAAGCAGCTCTCTCCGAAGAACAGCAGAAATTCGTCGACGAACGTCCTTACCTCCAGCTCCGCGAATGGGGTTGCGCCGATATCGACGCCGATCCACAGCAGATCGGTTTCCCCGGTTCGCCTACCAAGGTGAAAACCGTCGAAAACGTCGTATTCACTGCCAAGGAAGCACGTCGCCTCGAGAACAACGATGAGCAGATCGAAGAACTCATCAAGGAACTTATTACCAATCACACCATCGGCTAAGTCCGGCGGACAACATACATTCTTATGTCAGATAAGCATAATCTCATAGTATACTGCGAGTTCGACGAAGGCAAAGTCGCTGAAGTCAGCCTCGAACTCCTTACCAAGGGCCGCGCCCTGGCCGACCGTCTCGGTATCAAACTCGAAGCCCTCGTGATTGGTCACAACCTCGATGGTGTCGAAGACCAGATCTTCCCCTACGGCGCCGATACCGTTTATAAAGTCGACGACGCACGTCTCTATCCCTATACATCCAACCCCCATGCGGCTGTGCTCATCAACCTCTTCAAGGAAATCGAGCCGCAGATCGCTCTCATGGGTGCCACTTGCATCGGCCGTGACCTCGGTCCCCGCGTTTCATCCGCTCTCCACAGCGGTCTTACCGCCGACTGTACTTCTCTCGAAATCGGCGACCATACCGATGCTAAGACAAAGACCGAATACAAGGACCTCCTCTATCAGATCCGTCCCGCCTTCGGTGGCAACATTGTAGCTACCATCGTCAATCCCGAATGTCGTCCGCAGATGGCCACCGTACGCGAAGGCGTCATGAAGAAAGAAATCCTCGACGCAAATCACAAGGGTGAGGTCATCAACCTCGACGCTCACAAATACGTGGCTCCCGAAGATTTCGTAGTCGAGATCATCGACCGTCAGATCGCAAAGTCAAAGGTCAATATCAAGGGCGCTCCCATCATCGTGGCCGGCGGCTACGGCGTGGGCTCTAAGGAAAACTTCCAGCTCCTCTTCGACCTCGCCTCCACTCTCGGTGCTGAGGTAGGTGCCTCGCGCGCAGCTGTCGATGCCGGATTCATCGAACACGAACGCCAGATCGGTCAGACAGGCGTCACCGTACGTCCCAAGCTCTATATCGCTTGCGGTATTTCCGGACAGATCCAGCACATCGCCGGTATGCAGGAAAGCTCCATCATCATCTCTATCAACAACGACCCCAACGCTCCTATCAACGCTATCGCCGACTATGTAATCACCGGCAATATCGAAGAAGTAGTGCCCAAACTCATCAAATATTACAAAAAGAACTCCAAATAAGTCATGGCTAATTTCTATACAGACAATCCCGACCTGCGCCATCACCTCAATCATCCCCTGATGCGCAGAATCGTTGAGCTGCGCGAACGCAACTATACAGATGCCGAAAAATTCGACTACGCTCCCCTGAATTTTGAAGACGCCATGGACAACTATGAGCGCACTCTTCAGGTTGTTGGCGAAATTTGCGGCGATCTCATCGCTCCCAACGCCGAAGGTGTCGATCACCAGGGCGCTTCCTGCTCCGACGGCCGCGCACACTACGCCGACGGTACAGTCGACAATCTCAAGGCTTGCCGCCAGGCCGGCCTCATGGGCATGGCGATGCCCCGTCGTTTCGGCGGTCTCAACTTCCCCATCACTCCCTACATCATGGCAGCCGACATCGTCAGCCGCGCCGATACCGGTTTCGAAAACCTCTGGGGACTTCAGGACTGCGCCGAGACTCTCTATGAATTCGGCGACGAAGACCAGAAACAGCGTTTCATCCCCCGCGTATGCGAGGGCGAGACCATGTCGATGGACCTCACCGAACCCGATGCCGGCTCTGACCTCCAGTCGGTAATGCTCAAGGCCACTCAGAAAGAAGACGGCACCTGGGTACTCAACGGCGTCAAGCGCTTCATCACCAACGGCGACAGCGACATCCACCTCGTGCTCGCCCGCTCGGAAGAAGGCACAAAGGACGGACGCGGTCTCTCGATGTTCATCTACGACAAACGTAACGGCGGTGTCAACGTACGCCGTATCGAAAACAAGATGGGTATCAAAGGATCACCCACTTGCGAACTCGTATACAAGGACGCTCCCGCCGAACTCTGCGGCTCACGCCGCATGGGCCTCATCAAATACGTGATGGCCCTCATGAACGGCGCTCGCCTCGGTATCGCCGCACAGAGCGTCGGTGTAAGCGAGATCGCCTATCGCGAAGCCCTTGCTTACGCTCAGGAACGCCGCCAGTTTGGCAAAGCCATCATCGAGTTCCCCGCAATAGCCGAAATCCTTTCGGTCATGAAAGCCAAACTCGATGCCTCACGTTCGCTCCTCTACGAGTGCGCACGCTTTGTCGACATGTACAAGGTGCTCGATGACATCAGCAAGGAACGCCCCCTCACCGCCGAGGAAAAAGCCGAACGCAAGCACTACAACCGTCTTGCCGACGCCCTCACTCCTATGGCTAAAGGCATGGGCAGCGAATACTGCAACCAGAACGCCTACGACTGCATCCAGATCCACGGTGGCTCGGGCTTCATGAAAGACTATGCTTGCGAACGCATCTACCGCGACGCTCGCATCACTTCAATATACGAAGGCACCACACAGCTTCAGGTCGTAGCCGCTATCCGCCACGTCACCACCGGTACTTACAAGGCTCTCATCGACACATATGCTGCCGAGGAAGTACGTCCCGAACTCGCTTCGATCAAGGAACGCCTCGCCACACTCACCGACATGTATGTCGCTGCAATCGCTGCCGTCGAGGAGCAAGCCAATCCTCAGTACACCGATTTCATGGCCCGTCGCCTCGTGGAGATGGCCGGCAACCTCGTGATGTCTTACCTCCTGCTGCTTGACGCCAACCGCAACGACAGCTTCACCGCTTCGCTCAACGTATACGTCAACATGGCAGCTGCCGAGATCACACGCCACGCCGAATTTATCCGCACATTCGACATCGCACAGCTTCCTTACTATCTCAACAAGTAAGAAATCATATATCCTCATTCAGCCGGGCGCATCGCATTTTGATGGCGTCCGGCTTTTTTTTACGGCAGGAGCTGTCATATATCGGCGATTCGTTCGTTTATTAGGTATGAGCAACGAAATTGTCACTGATATCTTCCTCGGGATGCGGCAGCGCCTCTTCGATATGGCCACGGCCATACTCCACAGCGATGCCGAGGCCGAAGACATCCTCCACGATGCCTTCGTCAAAACCTGGGAGAGTGATATCCGCGACGATCCGCGCCGGGCCTCCGGCAGCCTGGTAGTGACGCTCCGCAACCTCTGCATCGACCGCCTGAGACGCCGCCGGTTCAGCAGTGACGATATGCCCGCCGACCTCCGCGCAGTTTCATCCGACCCACTCGAGACCCGCGACCGTATTCAATGGGCCATGAAGGTCATCGACACCCAGCTGTCACCTCATGCCGCCGCCGTATTCCGCATGTACGTCGTGGAGGAGCTCGACTACGAGGAGATCGCCGAACGTTGCCGGATTTCTGTCGACTCCGCACGTGCCATAGTATCACGTGCCCGGAAATTATTAAGAAATAAATTTAGAAACGAATGAAAACGATTGACACTGACACTCTCCACCGGCTCATCGGACTCTATTTCGATGGCTCGCTCGACCGCAAGGAAGAGCAGGCGCTCCGTCGCGTGCTCGCGTACACAAAACTTCATTCGCCATCAATCGATGAAGCACGCG
>CANSGE010000161.1 GCA_947646295.1 uncultured Bacteroidales bacterium | reverse complement strand
ATACCTATGTAGAGCTCTTCTCGCGTATTGATCAGAATGAGATGGATTCCATAGAGGCCAAGTCGCTCCAATATCTCGAACTCGAGCAGATCGACGAGGCTATCCGCATCTACGAGGAGTTGCAGCTCCGACGCCGGATGGACACACAAATAGCCAAATGGGATGCTGCCGACGAGATGCGCCGCGCAGCTGATGGCATGGAATCCGAGGCGCAGGCCGACCTGCTCTCTCTCGTCGGCAAAATGCAGAAGCAGATCTCGCTATATCTCATGGGTGGCTATGAGTATAATACCAAGCGATATGCAATGATGCGGGATTTGGTGGAATTGTTGAATAGGCTGCGCCCTGTTACAGGAACACGCTACGATGAAGAACTCGGACAATTGTTGGTGGACCTTGCCGAGACAATCCATCCCTCGGAGAGACTTGCGGAATACCGGAAAGCCGCACAATTGCCCTCGGTGGCCGGATTACTGAAATTCGCCGAACGTTACGAGACTTTTCAGCCTGAGGTTGAATTGGTCGATACTATCCGTCAGTCATATTACAAAGCGCTGCAACTAACTACCTCCCATACAGACAGCGTGAAAATATATGAAAAGCTTCGCAATATCCCCGACGGCATAGTACGCCATAGCGACGGAAATGATTATGCATATCGCCTGATCGGAGATAGCGAAGTAGCGCTTACAAGTTTCGGCCCGTATTATTCCACGCATCTCGAGGGAGATGTGACATTGCCGACCACGCTGAATATCGACGGAGCGACACGCACAGTCACCGAAATCGGGAATTTTGCGTTCGGAAATAATTGGCGGTTGCGGCGAGTGACATTGCCTCGACACTGCCACAAAATAGGTCGTGAGGCCTTCATGCTCTGTGACTCTCTGCGTACGATTGTAGTGAATCCTGAACTTGACACAGTGGCTCCGCTTCCGCTGACTCCCGACCTTGAATTTCCTGAGATTCCGCGAAATCCCGAGTGGCTGATGGGCCGGTGGCAACAATACGTCGACCGAGGTGACACGACCGCTGCGGCACTTTCCCTTTTGAGTATCATGGGAGACAGTTATCTCGCCGCCACGGCGTCCGATGTTTATGAAACATTGGCCGGAATATATCTGCAACGAAATGAGTTTGATTCCGCTATAGCAACGGCTCGTCGCGCCACAGCAGCGGATAAGGGCAGAGGACAGATATTATTGGCATACTGCCATCAGCAGGCCGGAGACATATCAGCAGCCATAAAGGAAGTGAAAAAAGGCCTTTCAAAATCCAATCCATATGGCTACAATCTTCTGGCGAATCTGTATATAGCAGATGGCGATTACAAAAACGCACACAAAACAATAGACACAGCAATCTCTGCGGCTACCAATCCGACAGATTCAGCTAATTTCATAGATACCAAAGGCGAAATCTACTTGCGCCAGGGTGATGAGACTAATGCGAGGAAGTACTACGAGATGGTCATTGCTACTGATCCGGACTTGTACACTGATACGTCTTCCGTTCTCTACGAGCATTTCAATCCTGCGCTCCCGGCGAAAGCTGACTATGATGAGCAGGAGCAAATCAAACGTGAAAGACAAAATGACAGGAATCTCGCGATAGCTCTGATCGCGCTTGAATATGTGCGCCCACGGGTCGAGGCTCTCGATGGTATGAATTTTGAGGAGATGAAATTTTCAGTACTTTCAACGATTAAAAATCTGGAGGCTGACAATGAAGAGGATTTTTATGCTCAGCCGGAGAGAGTGTTCTATGGGGCTTTGATGACAGCTGTCGAGCATCTCTACAGTATAGCCGATAATAAAGGGCTGCAATTTGATAACGAATGGGTGGGGATGATAGATTGCGACGGACGCCACGGAATCAGGGATTCAATTCCGGGCGGTTTGCCTTTGCTTATCATCCTCCGTGAGATAGCCGACCGTCTTCCGTGCGAACAGCTCACAGAAGATGATTGTAACAGAGCACTCTCATTTTCGAATTACACTACAGCCTATCTCGAAACTCTTTCCGGAAGAGAAAAAGATATGTTTGCCGATTTCTTGCAAGGGTATGATGTCGATTATTTCGAAATGAATTATAAGTGCGACAAGGATAGCGTAGTATCATTTCTGCGCAATACCATTACGGATATGCAGGAGTATATAAACAATATCACAGAGCCCTCCGCTATAGAAATCCCGCGAAATACTGATTATGCCGGTCGATTTGATGAAGAATTGGCCGACTTCAAACGTAAAAAGAATAGAGACAGGACTGTTTTGCGCAACTATATCGAGCTGATACAAGCCTGCGCAAGGATTCAATACGATCAAATCCCTAAGTTGGAGAATTTCCGCAGCGCGGATTATGAAGAATTACTGTCGATAGGGCTGATTGCGACTCAGATATTGATAAAGAACAAGACGCCTGAGCAATTGGCCAAGTATAATACTGCGTATATCGGTACTGCCGTCACATGGGCCATACGCAATGAGATGAAGCTGCGGTATCCGTGGTATGTGCTTTTCAAAGAAGACGAAGCGTATAAAGAGAACGAAGCAGCATATGCTTACGACGACAGGGGCGTCGACGGTCAGAAAGCCATGCTACGTCTCGCGGTGTATAAGACCGTCACGACCTTGCATTATTATGTGCAAAAAATGAGAAATGAGCCTCAGACATTTGATTTCTTGTTTAAAAAGGCCGGAATGATGGACGACGACCGTGAGCAATACTTTACCGAACTTGATGAAATGTGGGCTGCTATTGAGAATGCCCGCGGACGAATGCCAGCTGAATATCGTGAATGTTACGACTACGTCTTTGGTGAAAATGCCGACTATGCAAGAATATTCGACAAATTTGATCCACTCGACATCCAGCGGATGCTTAATGTCGTGAAAGAGGTATTGGAGAGCGCCAAGGTGACCGGCTATTAGCGGTAGTTTAAAAATAGGTCTCCGATTTTAAGTATTCTTAAGAGGCGCACTATTGTTATGCCGCTTGAAAATGCATAATTTTGTAAAAAAATGTCACGCAATGAATAAATTACATACAATATTACTACTTGCGGCTGCCGCCTCCATTCCGACAGAAATACTCGCATGCACGAGTCTCATAGCCGCCAAAGGCGCTACAGCTGACGGTTCGACCATGATCACATATGCCGCCGACAGCCATACGCTGTACGGTGAGTTGTACTCACAGGCCGCGGCTGATCATCCTGCCGGTACCATGCGCAAGGTGATCGACTGGGATACGCAGAAATATTTAGGCGAAATACCCGAAGTAGCACATACCTACGGTACTGTAGGAAATATGAACGAACACGGGCTTGCCATCAGCGAGAGCACATGGGGCGGCCGGGAGGAATTGGCCGGAACAGGGATGATCGACTATGGGTCGCTCATATACATTACACTCCAGCGAGCACGTACACCCCGCGAGGCTATTGACGTGATGACATCTCTTGTGCGCGACTACGGTTATGCATCCGAAGGCGAATCATTTTCAATCGCTGACCCGGACGAGGTATGGATCATGGAAATGATCGGCAAAGGTAAGACTGATAAAGGAGCAGTATGGGTTGCGCGTCGCGTGCCCGACGGATGCATCAGCGGCCATGCCAATCATTCGCGCATACACACATTCCCGCTCAACGATCCCGAAACGCTTTATTCGCCCGATGTGATCAGTTTTGCCCGTGAGCAAGGCTTGTATTCAGGCAAGGATGCCGATTTCGATTTCTCGCGCACCTATGCGATAACAGATGTCGGCGCATTGCGCGGATGCGATGCCCGTGTATGGGCCTATTACAACCATTTTCTTCCCGAAGGAGATGCCTCGAAATGGTACGGATGGATTACTGCCGGTACCGGTGATGTGATGCCTCTCTGGGTCGAACCATCAAAAAAAGTGTCAGCCGATGATCTCAAATGGATGATGCGCGACCACTTCGAAGGTACGCCTCTGGACATGACCCAGGATATCGGCGCAGGTCCGTTCGGTGTGCCTTACCGCTGGCGTCCTCTTACATACGAGGTAGATTCGGTAACCTATACGCACGAGCGAGCCATAGCTACGCAGCAGACCGGATTCTCATTTGTGGCCTCACTCAAGGCTGACCGGCATGATGCCATGAAAGGTATACTCTGGTTTGGTGTCGACGATGCCAATACTTGTGTGTATGTGCCTGTATTCAGTTCGCTCACTGAAGTGCCCGAGCAACTCGCTCCCGGCAACGGCGACCTTTATACAATTTCGTGGAACTCGATGTTCTGGGTAAATAATTATGTGGCAAATCAGGCATATAACCGATACTCGCAGATGATTCCTGATATCCGCAAGGTGCAGTCGGGATTTGAATCACGATACACAGCCGATGTGGATTCGCTCTGTACATCCATAGCCTCCGATGCCCCCTATGCAGATGTGAGCCGTGAGCTGGCGGAATATACCCACAAGGCGGCCGCCGATGTGACCGACGCTTACAAGCAGCTTGGCGATTTTCTGCTGGTGAAGTATCTTGACGGCAACATCAAGCGCCAGAATGAAGATGGAAGCTTTGCGCGTACTCCGGAAGGCACGCCCGTGCAGCCTGCATTCGGAGGTTATGACGAGCGCTATTACCGCAGCATCGTGGAGAAAGAAGGCGACCGGCTGCGCGTCGACGAGATATCCCACTGATCAAATATTCCGTGAAAGCCCGACATATTGCAATAGTATTGATAACACTTACGGCCGTAGCCATCATGATGGTTCTCGGCCGTCGTGTTGTCGCGCCCGCCGAGCAACATGTCGAGCTTGACCGCGACATTTACCCTACGCGTGGTATTGACGTATCGGCTCACAATGGTGAGATAGATTTCAGTGCCGTCGCGCGCGCGGGTGTACAATTTGTATTTATAAAAGCATCGGAAGGAGCATCGTGGCGCGACTCTTATTTCGAACGCAACTATCGTACCGCGTCGGATGCCGGGCTGATGATAGGAGCCTATCATTTTTTTCGTTTCGACGTGGAGGGGTGGCGGCAGAGCGTCAATATCCTTCGAGCCATAGGCGAGCGACGCCTTGATCTCCCGGTGGCTATCGATGTAGAGGAGTGGGGGAATCCTACTGAGGTCACCACGGAGAAAGTCGTCAGTGAATTGAGATCACTTATTGATCTGTTGCGTCAGAGCGGCCGGGATGCTATCATCTATACCAATAAAAACGGCTATTACCGATTCATCCGCAATAGATTTGACGATGTGCCGCTGTGGATCTGTTCATTCAGCACTCCGCCTTTGCCCGAACATTCGCGATGGACGCTCTGGCAGCATAGCCATAAAGGTCGGGTCGACGGAGTGGCCGGAGCCGTCGATCTGGTGACATACAATACTCCGCGCCGCAACACCTTCGAGCGGTGGATTGATTCACTACCGGCGGTATGTCCACTCGGGTTACATTAGACAACTATCATCACTTATTAT
>CANSGE010000160.1 GCA_947646295.1 uncultured Bacteroidales bacterium | reverse complement strand
GTCGGATTCGTCGTCGGTATATGTGGAGTAGCCGCTGAGATCGTCGGCTATCGACTGCTCGGCAGAGATAGAGTCGGTCTCGTATGATTCGTCGGGCATATCGGGCACAGTGCCTACCTCGAGCACCACAGAGGCATCCACAGGGAGCATGGAGCCTACTCCGAGGGGACGGCCGTCGCTATGGGCGCCCTCCACGAGGTCGGGATAATCGGAGGGGACGTTCACGAGGCGGATAGATGCTATGCCGAGGGCCTTGAGATACGACACGGCCTGGCGCACCGATACGCCGGTGATGGGCGATGAAATGGTCACCTGCTTGGGGGCGAATGCGGTGATGGTCACGTAGACCTGCCGGCCGCGCTTGACGGTGGCGCCGGCCTTGGGCCATGATTCCATGATGGTGCCGGGGGCCACGGAGCGGTCGTATAGCGAGTCGGAGATTTCGATCTGGAGGTCGTGCTGCTCAAGCACTCCGGCTGCCTGAGTGTATGTCATGTTCTTGATATCGGGTACGGTGGCATTGTCGCCGTGATGTGTCCAGATATCGAGAAATATCATGGCGAGCCATACGAGCACGACACCTATGATGAACATAAGTATCAGGCCCGAAATGAGCGGGTGCCGGGAGCAGAAAAGCTTGATTTTCGATAAGAATTGCGTATTCATACGGCAAAAGTACGGAAATTTTCTCAAACGGGCAACTTGCCGGGAGCTGAGGCGATGCGGAACATCAGGTCATGGAACAGGCGCGTGGCGTCCTGGCGCGAGCCGCTGCCCTTGCTCATGGCATCGAAGGTGCGGATGGCATCAATAATCTCGATGATCTGGAAGGCATTGTAGTGCTTCATGCCGTTGCGCAGGCGCGCCAGGGCGAATTTGGCCGATTTGGGATTGAGACCCAGCTCGGCGGCGAGACCTGCATCGGTGCGGTCCTTGGCGTAGATGGCCACGAGCATGTCGCTGAAGAGGCCGAATACCGCCGGGATGACCATCTGCAGCGGCGACGCCTTGGGATTGGAGCCGAAGTAGGCGGCTATGCGCATCATCTTGCCGAAGTCCTTGGCTGCGATGGCATCGACCAGCTCGTAGGAGTTGTAATCCTTGCTCACGCCCACATTGCGCTCCACAGCCTCGGGGGTGATGCGTGCTCCGGCGCCAAGTATCTGCGAGAGCTTGGAGATTTCGTTGTAGAGGCGGCTGAGGTCGGCACCGATATACTCCTGGAGCATCGTCATGGCCTTGGGGTCGGCCGACATGCCACGCGACTTGATGAGATCGGCTATGAGCGCCGGGAGCTGATAGTCGCGCACCTTGGCGGCCGTGAAAACTATGCCGCCGGAGGCTTTGAGAGCGGCCAGGAAGTCTTTGTTCTTCACCACATCGCCGCGCGCACATAGCACCAGCACCGTGGCCGGATTGGGCGACGCGGCATACTTGGCGAGCTTACCCACCCAGGCGGCGCCCACGGCCTGCACCTCCTTGACGATGACCACCTGGCGCGGACACATCATGGGGAGCTGGCGCGCCACATCGGCTACCCGCAGCGCATCGGTATCGGGGGCATACATCACGGTGAGGCCGTAGTCGCGGTCGGCTTCGGGCAGCAGAGCCTCGAAGCGCTTGACAAGCTCGTCGAGATAATAACCCTCCTCGCCGTGGAGCAGTACCACGGGGGCAAGGTCATCGTGCTCGATGGCACGGCAGAGTGATTCGTATGTGGGAGCGGAGGTGGCCATAATTTCGCGTAAAGGTACGCAAAATTATTCAAAAATGCGCTCAGTCGTCGTGATGTTTGCGGTGCTTTTTGTGTTTCTTGGGCTTTTTGGGCTTCTTGGGTTTCTTGTGGTGGCGGTGGCCGCCATCGTCGAAGTCGTATTCATAGTCGTGCCCGATGCCCCAGTGCGAGTGGATGGTACCGCAGCCGCTCATGCCGCCAAGC
Source organism: uncultured Bacteroidales bacterium (assembly GCA_947646295.1). Lineage (GTDB taxonomy): Bacteria > Bacteroidota > Bacteroidia > Bacteroidales > Muribaculaceae > CAG-873. Next base: position 3,577 of record CANSGE010000160.1, on the reverse strand, counting down.
AGCGCGAGCAGTGCGACCATAAGTGTGATCTTGCGTAGTTTTCTCATAGAGGGTGTGCTGTAAAATAAACCATATATATTATAAGACACTGAACGAATATGGATTGTTTAGCGAACCATCCGGCGCGAAAATATGTTATAAAGCATATAATCTCAAAAAACTCTGCAACTATGAACGTAATCAAGAAAATCGCCAAATGGTATTTCGAGCATTCTGCTCACGCGTATCACGACTAAATCACACGCAAGATAAGTTAAGTAGTAAATAACACATTAAGGGCAGGCTCACGGTGAGCCTGCCCTTAATGCTTTAATCATTGTCGTCACGGCATCAGAGGCGTACCACGCGGGATGCACCTGCGCGATGCTCGATGTAGATGCTGCCGGCTGCGGGGCGAGCCACACGGCGTCCCTGCAGGTCGTAGTAGGTGGCGGGGGCGGCGGCATCGACGGCCACGTCCTCGACACCGGTGGTCACGTATTCGGGCAGCGGAGCGGCCTCGGTGGTGTCGCGCTCGGGTTCGGCGAAGAAGCCGTTGGTATAGTCGCCGAAGCGGCTCTTGAGCCAGTTGATCTTGGCATTGAGATGGTTGACCACCTCATTCTTGCGGCTCTGCATATCGCGGTTGTCAGCCACGGGCGAACCACCCGACGGCACGGGCTGGCCATTCCAGCGGGCATAGTCGGCCTGGGCGGCGGCGGTGATATTCGATACATAGGTGTCGATATCGTTCATCAGGCCGTCATAGCAGCTCGACATGAACCACAGCCATGAGTCGGCTACCTTGGCATTGAATGTGGCATTGGTGCGCAGCGAGGGGATCCAGGTATTGCCATACTCATCATGGTTGTAGAAATAATCATCTGTGGGGCCGCTGAAGGCGTTGCCGAAGTCCCAGAGGGGAGAGAAATGCCATTTCTGGGCCTCGCCGTAGTCACGGAAAAGATATGTGGAGCCGTGATAGGCCTCGGTGTGCGATACGATTTCCTCCACCACGTAGTAGCGGGCCGCATCGTCGAGATCGAGGTAGCGCCAGATATCATCGCTGATGTTGGCACGGCCTACGGCATCATTCATGGCCTCAAACTGATCGTAGATGAATCGGCGCTGAAGCTCGGAATACGCCTCGGGTGTATCGAAAGTCACACGGAGCATATCGAGGAACTGGTCGGCCACGCATGATTTTTCCTCAAACTGTATCTGAGCCGACTCGTCCTCATCGTAATTGTCGAGCTCCACGATGTAGCCGCCGGAGATGAGTGCGGGATCGTTGACTTCGTCGCCGAGTTCGACGATATTCACGCGGTCTTCATCTACACGGATTGACTCGGTGAGGAAGTAGAGGCCGCGGTAATCGCCGTTGATCACCACTTCGACGGGCTGCTGCGAGGGTGTCCAGGGGAGCCCCATGCGCTTGCCGAGATCGAAGCCGATGAAATTCTTCAGATAGCCTTTCTGGTCATCGGCATGGGCGAGGATGGCATAATGCTTGTTTTTCGACATTCCCAGCAGCGACTGTTTCTTGTCGAGCTTGAGCTTGAAGGGCTTCTTGGAGAAGCCGATGCGGGTCCAGTTGCCACGGGCCTTGATCTGGAGCGGCAGGGGAGCGTCCTCGGAGCCTATGGATTCGGCACCAAGCGCCTCGAGCCACTGGCAGCCGTTCACGTCGAGCCAGTATTCCGCAGTGGTGAAATATTTCTTGTGATCGAGATTCATATCGATGATCTCATTATTGAGCGCAGTGTGGGTCTCATCAGTATATACATTAATATATAGTACGGGGAGCGTGCCTGAGAGACCTTGCACGGGCGCCTTCCGGGATACGACGGTGAGCGAAGCTGTCTCGTCACCTTCGTTCCACACCAGTGTGAAGGTCACATCCTGAAGGCTATTGGCAGTCATATTGGCGCCACCCCATGTCAGCTCGGTGCTCTCGGTACCGCCCGTAAAAGTCGCATTGGCTCCGAGGTCAAGTACACCCCAGTCAGAACCGGCGATTTTGAATTCGCCATTCAAATTGTCAATATGCAGTGTATAAGTGTTGCCGTCGCGGCTGAACCTATACTCCTCATGCACCGCCCAATCATCATTGGTAAAGGCACCGCGCAGATACGCATCGGTAGCAGCGCTGAGATTTGTGAGGCCAAACAGACAGCCGGCCATCACAGCTAAAATTTTCTTCATGGATTATTGATAATGATAAGTAGTATGAATATTTTTGCAAAGGTAAACAAAAAGCTATACTTTTGCAAACGAAATGGCCGATACACTCAACTTACCCGCATTTGACATACAGCTGCGCGCCGCCCCCGACGGCACACCGCAGCTCTACGACGCCCTGCGCCGCCGCTGGCTCGTGGTCACTCCCGAGGAGTGGGTGCGCCAGCATTTCGTGCATTATCTCATCGAGAGGCTGGGGTATCCCGCTTCGCGCATCGCCAATGAGGTCGGCCTCAAGCTCAACGGCACTCAGCGACGCTGCGATACACTCATTTACACCGATTCGCTGCGCCCGCTGGCCGTGATCGAGTACAAACGTCCCTCGGTGCAGATCACTGCCAAGGTGTTCGACCAGATAGCCCGCTACAATTCGGTGCTGGGCGCCCGATACCTCATCGTGAGCAACGGCATCGCTCACTACTGCTGCCGTTTCACCGGCGAGGGCTACGAATACCTCCGCGGTATACCGGCCTGGAGAGAACTTTTATAATTTTGAATTTTGAATGTGGAATTTTGAATTTCCTTTAGACGAAAAAGGCGGCGCCCCGCGGCACCGCCTCAATTCAAAATTCAAAATTCAAAATTCAAACGCCCCCGCGGCACCGCCTCAATTCAAAATTCAAAATCCCCAAAATTCAAAATTATAAAAGAAAAAGGCGGCGCTCCCGCGGCACCGCCAAATTCAAAATTCAAAATTCCACATTCAAAATTATTTCAGCGCGAACGCTGCTGTCGAGCGGATGTCGCCTGCCGAAGCGGCGGCATGGGCCTTGAATTTGCCCGGTTCGGCCACCCAAGCGTGCTTTTCGGCATCAAAGTAGCTCAGGGCATCCTTGCCGATGGTGAAAGTGACATTTTTCGTCTCACCCGGCTCGAGATATACCTTCGAGAAGCCTTTCAGCTCCTTGACCGGACGCATCACCGAGGCTTTGTCGTCGCTGATGTACAGCTGCACGGTCTCGGCGCCGGCCACTGAGCCTGTATTGGTCACGGGCACGGTGAAGGTGATGGTATCGTCGGCAGTCATCTCGCCGCGGTCGGCCGTAAGCTTGCCGTAGCTGAAGGTGGTGTAGCTCAGGCCGTGGCCGAAGGGGAAAAGCGGACGCGTCTTTTTGGCATCGGCCCAGCGGTAGCCCACCAGAATGCCTTCGTCGTAATTGAGGTCCCAGATATCCTCACCCTCACGCTTCGTGCCGGGGTATGCTCCCAGGGCGTGCGCACCCACATCAGCAAGCTTGGCGGGGAAAGTGAAGGGCAGCTTGCCCGAGGGGTTCACCTTGCCATAGAGCACATCGGCTATGGCATTGCCGGCTTCCGAGCCGATAAACCATGCCTGCACGATGGCACCTACCTTGTC
>CANSGE010000159.1 GCA_947646295.1 uncultured Bacteroidales bacterium | reverse complement strand
AGAAAGTAAGCAAAAGAACAGTCACGTCACTCATCGCGGTCATATCGATGAGCGTGCTTTTTCTTTTAATTTTTACTTTTCCCATATTTACCTGATGTTAGAAGATGATAAAAACTGTGGTAAACGGGGATTAGTGAGTAGCTGCAAAAGTTTGCACGATAGAGAAACCGATTTCGTCGATAGCGTAGGTGAGGTTATCGATCTTGTTGGTGTAGAAGTTATATGAAATAACGGCGAATGCACCTGTTGCGATACCGAAAGCGGTATTGATAAGGGCCTCAGAGATACCGGTCGAGAGTTCGGTAGAGTCAGGAGCACCAGATTGAGCAAGAGCCTGGAATGATTTGATCATACCCATTACAGTACCGAGAAGACCGACGAGAGTACCGAGGGTTGTGAGGGTAGCCACGATGGGGAGGTTCTGCTGCAGAGCGGGCATTTCGAGAGCGGTAGCTTCTTCAACCTGCTTCTGGAGGTTGGCGATTTTCTGTTCTTTGGTGAGGAGTGTGTTGGTGTCCATTTCCTTGTAAGAAACGAGGGCAGCGGCAACAACAGCAGCTACAGAGCCTTTCTGCTTCTTGCAGAGAGCTTCAGCACCGGCGATGTCGTTTTTCTTGAGGCAGTTTTTCACATCAGCGACGAATTTGGTGATGTTGCCTTTGCCTTTTGCTGCGGAGAGGGCGAACCAACGTTCAACAGAGATCACGATTACAGTGAGGAAGAGGGTCTGGAGGATAGGCACGATGAAACCGCCTTTGTAGACAGTACCCCAGAGGTTTTGAGGATGGCCGTCTTCGTCGAAGTGCATGTCGTTACCGAACCAGAAGATGAAGAGGAGTACGCACACGATAGCGCAGATAAGGATTACCCAAGATGCGTTCTTGATACCGGGTACGTTAGATTTGTTCTTTGCGGCGGGTTTGCCGGCCTGAGAAATGGGCTTTTGAGCTTCCATGATAAATAATAAGAACTGTTTTAAATATTAATTATTTGGTTTATTGATTGATAAGAGTAATTCTATCGTTTTTGTCAAGTTTGTTTTATGTCAGACTTTGGGCCAATATGTTATCTATTGTGAAGTCGGTATTGATTCAAGATGCTATTGTCCATAGTTCAAATGATATCGCAAATTTAAGAGTTTGTTTTAAACCTGCAAAATAAAAGTCTGATTTTTTCGCACAAAGGCCGATTAAGTTTAAGTTTTTAATAGGCGGTATTTCAATTTTCTCCAAAAAACATTAAAAAATCGCAAAGAATGGTTATTTTTGCACATTATTCCCAAGATACGCAAAGGATATGAGAGATGGATTTCTTCGAGTAGCCGCCGCATCGCCGGCGGTGCGTGTGGCCGATGTGGAGGCCAATATCGACAATATACTGACCGTGTGCAAAGCTGCGGCCGACGACGGCGCCGCCATGGTAGTGCTGCCTGAACTGTGCATCACCGGATATACGTGCGGCGACCTCTTCCACAACGCCACTCTGCTGGAAGCCGCCGCACGTGGCCTGGAGCGCCTGGTCAATGAGCTTGACGAGCGCCTCGGCCTGGTATTCGCCGGCATGCCAGTGATGTGCGACAATACATTATATAATTGTGCCGTGGCCGTATCGCGCGGATGTGTATACGGCGCCATTCCGAAAACGTATCTGCCGGCCTACAATGAGTTTTACGAAAAACGGTGGTTTGCCCCCGCGCCGGACTCACCCCGGGACGTAGTCATCGGGCAGTATGAGACCACCATGTGGGCGCGCATGATATTTGACCTCGAGGGCGTGCGAGTGGGCGCAGAGCTATGCGAAGACCTGTGGGCACCGCTCCCCCCCTCCACGGAGCTGTCGCTTGCCGGCGCCGAGCTGATGGTCAATCTCTCGGCAAGCGACGATGTGATAGGCAAATACGCCTACCTGCGCGACCTCGTGGCCCAGCAATCGGCCCGCTGCCTGGGTGCATACGTATACGCATCGGCCGGCTTCGGAGAGTCGAGCACCGATCTGGTATTCGACGCCAAGCTGTTTATCGCCGAAAATGGCCGGATGCTCGCCGAAAACAAGCGCTGGACGCGCGGCGACCAGCATGTGACTGCCGACATTGATATCGAAGCCGTGCGCCGCGACCGCATGCACCTGCGCACTTTCGCCGACTGTGCCGCACGACACCGGGCCTCGGGCTGTATTATAAAATGTGTAGCCCACCCCGCTCCGGCCGACGGATTGATTCGCTACGTGGATGCACACCCCTTCGTGCCCTCCGACGCCGCCCATCTCTCGGACCGCTGCGAAGAGATACTGCACATACAGACATCGGGCCTCTGCCAGCGCCTGGCAGCCACACATTGCCGCAGCCTGGTGATAGGAATTTCGGGCGGACTCGACTCCACGCTCGCCCTGCTTGTGGCTGTACGGGCATTTGACTCGATGCAGATACCCCGCACGGGCATAGTGGCCGTGACGATGCCCGGCTTCGGCACCACAGGACGCACCTACAACAATGCCATGGGGCTTATGCGGGCCCTCGGGGTGACAATCCGCGAAATCAGCATCGTGCCTGCGGTGACGCAGCATTTCAGCGACATCGGGCACGACCCGGCGGTGCACGACGTCACATATGAAAATTCGCAGGCGCGCGAACGCACCCAATTGCTCATGGACATAGCCAATCAGTGCGGCGGCATGGTGCTCGGCACAGGCGACCTCTCCGAGCTGGCTCTTGGCTGGGCCACATACAACGGCGACCACATGTCGATGTACGGCGTCAACTCGGGTGTACCCAAGACACTGGTGCAACACCTGGTGCGCTACACTGCCCTGGCTGAAGCCTGCGAGGCTGATGTATCGGCATATCTGCTCGACATTGTGGATACGCCCATATCGCCCGAGCTGATTCCCGCCGACGAACACGGCAATATCAAGCAGAAGACCGAGGACCTCGTAGGACCCTACGAGCTGCACGACTTCTACCTATATTATATGCTGCGCTACGGCTTCGGGCCGCGCCGCATCTACCTGCTGGCCCGCAAAGCCTTCGGCGAAGCTTACAGCGACGACACCATCAAGCACTGGCTGCGGACATTTTTCCGACGCTTCTTCGCGCAGCAATTCAAGCGCTCGTGCCTGCCCGACGGCCCCAAAGTGGGCAGCGTGACACTCTCGCCGCGCGGCGACTGGCGCATGCCCTCCGATGCATCGGCGGCACTGTGGCTGGCCGAATGTGACTCGCTCTGACGAATCTTGGCCCGACGGGTGAACATTTTCAGCGTAGGGGCGTTTATTCAGTAAAAGTAATAAACACACTACGACATGAACTACGAACAACCCAATCTTCCCTACGATCTCGATGCTCTCGCTCCCGCCATCAGCGCCGAGACGATCTCTTTCCACTACGGAAAGCACGAAAAAGCATATATCGACAATCTCAACCGTCTCATCAAGGGCACGGAATATGAAGATATGGAGCTTGAGGATATCATCACCCATGCCAAAGGCGCGCTTTTCAACAACGCATCGCAGGCCTGGAATCATATCTTCTACTTCTTCACGTTCTCGCCCGACGGCAGCCGCGAGCCGAGCGGAGAGCTCCGCAAGGCCATCGATCGTGATTTCGGTTCATTCGACAAATTCAAGGAAGCTTTCGTTGATGCCGGAGTAGGACTTTTCGGATCAGGCTGGGTATGGCTGTCGCGCGACGACGACGGCAAGCTCCTCATCACCCAGGGCAGCAACGCCGGTAACCCCCTCACCGAAGGCCTCACCCCGCTCCTCACATTCGATGTGTGGGAACATGCATACTATCTCGACTACCAGAACCGACGCGCCGACGCACTCCGCGCCTTGTGGGACATCGTCGACTGGGACATCGTGGAAGCCCGATATTGACCCATAGATATCGGCCGTGCTCATCATACGCGGCCGGTATCCACCGTATATACCACAGTAATCGATAGCACTTTTAACTTAAGCATAATGTGATGAATGGAAAGGGAGGTACTCGTGAGAGCACCTCTTTTTCTCGTTTATTTGTAATTGTGGCCGTAATTGCGTAAATTTGCGTGATAAATCCTGAAATATGTACTACGTAAGCAAACGCCTCGAAATATCAGCAGCACACCGCCTCGAGCTCGACTACGAGAGCAAGTGCACCTCTCTGCACGGCCACAACTGGATCGTGACGGTACATTGCCGCGCAGCGCAGCTCAACCACAACGGCATGGTGACCGACTTCACCGACATAAAGCGATCCGTGCAGGAACGCCTCGACCATGCCTGCCTCAACGATATCCTGCCATTCAACCCCACCGCCGAGAATATCGCCCGATGGATATGCGACCTCGTGCCCAACTGCTACCGTGTGGACGTCCAGGAGAGCGAGGGCAATACAGCTTCCTATGAACGCGATGTATAAGGTCAACGAGATATTTTATTCGCTGCAGGGCGAAGGCTACCACACTGGCACACCTGCCGTATTCCTGCGCATGAGCGGCTGCAACCGCGCGTGCGCCTTCTGCGACACCGACCACAGCGCCGGCCGCATGATGTCGGCCGAGGAAATCGTGGCGGAGATCACCCGTTATCCCGCGCGGCACCTCGTCGTGACCGGCGGCGAGCCTCTGCTGCAGCTCGACAGCGCGCTGCTGCGCGCCATCAAGGCCGAGCGTTTTTTTGTCCAGATCGAGACCAACGGCTCACTGCCCGTACCACCCGAAGTCGACTGGGTCACCTGCTCGCCCAAAGACGCCCCCTGGAAGATAGACCGCATCGACGAACTGAAGATAGTCTATCAAGGCCAGGACGTGGAGGCCATCGCGGCACTCCTGCCGGCTCCGAGGCATTTTCTCCAGCCATGCTCCGGCCAAAACATACAGGAGACCATAGCCTACTGCCTCGCGCATCCGCACTGGCGTCTCTCGCTCCAGACACATAAGCTCCTCGATATCCGATGAAACGCATCCTGCTCCTGCTCACCGTGATATGCGCCGCATTGCAGATGCAGGCCGATACCATCGTGTCGCTGATAGATATCTATCCGGGGCGCATATTTTATGAGCTCGAGGGACATTCGGTGCTACGTATCCGCACCGATGCCGGCGATGACACGGCCATCAGCTGGGGGCATTTCGACTTCAACACCGACGATTTCATCTATCGTTTCGTCAAGGGCGAGACCGACTATATGGTGGCCGCCATCCCCTGGCCTTACATGCAGGCGCAATACGCCAGTGAGGGACGCCGCATGGTGGAGCACCGTATCAACCTTACCGGGCCGCAGAAAGAACGCCTGCTCGACATCATACAAGACAATCTGCGCCCCGAAAACCGCACATACAGATACAATTACGTAAAGGACAACTGCGCCACACGCCCGCTGCGCGCCATCGAGCTCGCCGTAGGCGATTCGATCATGCTCGCGCCCTCGGCCATGGAAGCCCAGCCGCTCGTGCCGGTGACATTCCGCAATATCATGCGTCACTATCACCGAAACTATCCATGGTATCAGTTCGGCATCGATCTTGCGCTTGGGAGCGGCAT
>CANSGE010000158.1 GCA_947646295.1 uncultured Bacteroidales bacterium | reverse complement strand
CGTATTCAAGCGCAACGACACCCGCACCATATACAATGTGATATATCAGGACGGCAAGGGAGGCCCGTATATGATGAAGCGCTTCGCAGCCACAGGTCTCACTCGCGACAAGGAATACAATCTTACCAAGGAGACTCCCGGATCTAAGGTCGTATGGTTCTCGGCCAATCCCAATGGCGAGGCCGAAGTCGTCAAAGTGGTGCTCAAGCCACGCCGCGGGCTCAAGAAACTGCAGCTCGACGTCGACTTTGCGAATCTCAAACCCCGCAACCGCTCCTCGATGGGCAATCTCGTCACCCGCAACGAAGTGCAACGCTTCACCCTCAAAGGCCGTGGCGTATCCACCCTCGGCGGCCTGCAGGTATACTTCGACTCCGACGTCCTGCGCCTCAATTACGATGGCCGCGGCGAATACCTCGGTGAATTTTCCGGCGACGATCAGATACTCGTCATCACCCGAAACGGCGAGTTTTACACCACCGGCTTCCAGGCCACAAACCATTACGACGACGATATACTCCGTATCGAGAAATTTGAGCCGGAAAAAGTCTGGACCGCTATCCTCAACGACGCCGACCAGGGTTACCCCTACATCAAGCGTTTCCGCTTTGAGGCATCCGCGCGCCGGCAGCGCTATCTCACCGACAACGAACAGTCGTCGCTCATAGCTCTCAGCGACCGTCCCGGCGCAATGTTCAAGGTCACCTTCGCTGCGCCCGACGATTTCCGCGACCCCCTCATAGTCGACGCCGAGGAATACATCGGCACCAAATCATTCAAGGCCCGCGGCAAGCGCCTCACCACTTTCGCCCTCGGCACCGTCGAGGAGCTGGAGCCCAAGCCCGTACCTGAAGCGGATACCGACTCCGAAGATACTGTAGAAAACGACGAAACACCGCAACAATCAGATGAAAATACCCCGGAGGAGCAATCCGATCAGGAAATCCTCGATGAGTTTTCCGGTCAGCAGAGGCTTTTCTAAGCTTCTCGCCACCCTCGCGGCCATTTTTTGCGCCGCCTCAGCCTCGGCCGATAACTCCGCCGACACCATCGTGCGACCTGTCACAGCCGCCTACACCCTGGAGATCGGCTCATCGCATCTCTGCGACACATATCTTACGCCGCTGCACTATTCCGGTTGGGCCACCGCCTTGGGATACGAGCGATCGCAGGCATTGAAATTTGCGCCCGCCACATGGACCGGCGTCCTCGACGCGCGCCTCAAAGCCGGACGCACGCTCAATCCGGCACACACCGCGGCAATGTGGGACATCGACTTCCATATCGCCGTATCGATGCTGCGCCGCTGGCAGCTCCCCGGAGCGGTCAGCCTCGCCATCGGCCCGTGTCTCGAAGGCCGGGTCGGCGCCCTCTCACTCATGCGCAACGGCAACAATCCCGTCTCGGCCCGGGCAGCCATCACAGCCGGCATCACCGCCCGCGCCACATGGAAGACTCAGCTCGGGCGTCTGCCCATCACCATGTTCACCCGGCCCTCCATGCCGCTGATCGGAGCTTTCTTCTCTCCGGATTACGACGAACTCTACTATGAAATCTGGCTCGGCAACCGCGCAGGGCTTGTACATTGCGCATGGCCCGGCTCATATTTTCACCTCGACAACCTCCTCGGGGCCGACCTCCACTTCGGAGCCACAACTCTGCGGATAGGCTACCGCCTCGACCTACGCTCGTCAAAAGTCGCCGACATCACCACCCGCACCACGGCCCACACCTTCGTGCTGGGTATTTGCAGCGACTGGATCTCACTGCGCAGCCGCGCCACCCACACGCCCGATGCGGCCATCCTCCAAGCCTACTGATGCCATGAAACGTCTGTTTTACCTCATACTCCCCCTCCTCACACTGGCCGCCTGCCACGACGTAGATGAATTTCCCGATGATCCGCGCGGCAATTTCGACCAGCTATGGTAAATCATCGACACACATTACTGCTTCTTTGAAGAAAAAGACATCGACTGGGACTCCGTGTACCGCGAGTATTCTCCACGCGTGACCGACGAGACTAATGTAGTGGAGCTTTTCGACATCTGCGCCGAAATGCTCGACGAATTGCGTGACGGGCACGTCAACCTCGTCTCGCCCTTCGCTACTTCGTATTACAAAAAATGGTGGTCGGATTACCCTCAGAACTTCGACTCGCGCCTGCTCGACGAATACTATCTGCACTTCGGCGGCTATACCCGCGGCGGGTTCACCTACGCCATACTCAATGACTCCATCGCCTACGTGCGCTACCCGTCATTTGCATCCACCGTCTCCGAAACTACCCTCGACTGGATGCTGCTGCTCCTGCGCGACTGCCCCACGATGATATTCGATATACGCGACAACGGCGGCGGTGCAATATCCAATGTCGGGACCATCGTGAGCCGCTTCATCACGGAGCGCATCGGCGGCGGATACATCTGCCATAAGTCGGGCCCGGGCCACGGCGATTTCTCCGAGCCATATGCCTACTATTTCGATCCGGCCGACGCAAATCGCATCAGCTGGCACAAACCCATCGTGCTGCTCACCAACCGATCGACATTCAGCGCGGCCAATAATTTCGCCTCCGTAATGAAGCTGCTCCCGCAGGTCACTCTGATAGGCGACCGCACGGGCGGCGGGGCAGGTATGCCTTTCGGCTCCGAACTTACTTGCGGATGGGCGGTGCGCTTCTCAGCCTCACCGGTCTACGATGCAAAAATGCAATTGACTGAATTCGGTGTCGACCCGCACATTTTCGTCGATCTCGACCCCGAGGCGGCCCTCGACGGCCACGATACTATGCTCGATGCAGCCCTCACCTATGCCACTCAGCTCGCCGAAGAGCAGTCAACTCTCCGCACAAGCAGCACCCAGGCAGCGGAAAGCACCCCTGTCACTCCGGCCAGATAGGCCACTGCATAGGGCTGACAGATTATCAAGCCGACATTGACCACAGCCTGCACCGCCACATATGAGGTGGCCACGGTGAGCTGGCTGAAGCCTCCCTCGTTGCTCAGCAATTGGTAGAGATGCATGCGATGCGCCTTGAAAATATTTTCCTTGCGCCGGATGCGACGGAGGATTGTCAGCACGGCATCCACACCGTACACCGCCACCAGCGCGAGCCATCCGATGCTGTCGGTAGCCGTCATCAGGCACACCAGCGCATAAAATATCACGAATCCCGCGCTCACCGCTCCCACGTCGCCCGCAAAACAAAGCGCCGAGCGGCGGAAATTGAAGAAAGTGAAAATAGCCACAGCCATGAGCATTACTATCAGCAGTGACGCCTCGATGAACGGCTCCTCAGTATTCACAGCGAACAGGGTCGCCAGAAGCAGCAATGTGTAGGCGCCGGTCATTCCGTTGATACCGTCCATGAAATTGTAGATATTCACAAAGCCCACACCGGCCACCAGAGTCACCACCGCGAGCCACACGGGCAGCCCGGCTCCGGCGAGAGCCATGGCCACGGCGCCAAACTGCACCAGCAGCCTCAGCTTGAAATCCAGCGGATGCACATCATCGTAAAAACTCACTCCCGCCAGCAGCAGACCTCCGAGCACAAAAAGCGCAGGGCCTCCGAAAAGCAGCCACCAGGCTATGAGGGCCAGCGGCAATATCACACCTCCGGCCGTCACCGTGGGGTAACGGTGCGATGACCTTCCGCACGGCCTCGACAGTATATGGTGATGGCGCGCCAAAGCTATGTAAGCCGTTTCGACTACGCACAATATTGCGAATAGTATTATATAGACAGCAATCATTACTCTATTATCAGAATGCAAATTTAACGATTTCTGCTGAATTTTGCGTAATTTTGTGCCGATATGAAGAAAGTCGTTATTATCGGGGCTATCCTGAGCGCATATGCAACTGCATCGGGTGCCGAATCGCCTGACTCGCTCCACGCGCCACATCAGCTCAGCGTAGTCGAAGTACTCGGTCTGAAGACGATGCTCTCGCCCGGCAACACTCCCGTCACCACCATCAACCAGGCCCAGATCAACCGTCTCGGCATCAACGCCGTAAAAGATGTCGGCGAGCTGGTGCCCAACATGTACATACCGAAATACGGCTCGCGCATGACCTCGTCGATCTACATGCGCGGGCTTGGCTCACGCATGGATCAGTCGGTAGTAGGACTCAACGTCGACGGTGTACCCTATCTCAATAAGGATGCCTACGATTTTGATCTCCCGGATATCGCCACCATTTCCGTATCGCGCGGTGCACAGAGTGTGCTCAACGGCCGCAACGCCATGGTCGGACAGATCAATGTGTATACCCTCTCGCCACGCGATTGGCAAGGTTTCCGCTCCATGGTCGAATACGGTACGGCCAACTCCGCCAAAGTCTCCCTTGGCGGCTACTTCGCCCTATCGCCTTCGCTCTTCACATCGCTCACCGCCTACTGGCAGCATACCGACGGTTTCTGGCGCAACCGATACAATAACTCGAAAACCGGCCGCGAGAACTCTGGCTCCGCACGCTGGAAAACGGTGTGGGCCCCATCTCTCGCGCTCTCGGTGACCAATGTCGCCGCCATCAACATGGACCGCCAGCACGGCTACCCCTATGCCGCGGTAGAAACCGGCCAGATAGCATACAACGACACCTGCTTCTACCGCCGCAATTCTTTTTCCGACGGTCTCACCATCGCTTGGGCAGGGGAGCGCGTGGTGGTCACATCTCTGACATCGGTCAGCTATCTCGACGACTGCCTCACACTCGACCAGGACTTCACTCCGGCCGACTATTTCACCCTCACGCAGGCCCGGCGCGAGCTTTCCGTGACACAGGACCTCTTCACCAAAGGAGCCCGCGGGAGGTATTCATGGCTCGGGGGCGTATTCGGATTCTACCGCAACTCCCGCATGCACGCGCCGGTGACTTTCTTTGACACCGGCCTGCGCGAACTCATCGAGCAACGGCGCAACGACATGAATCCCACCTATCCCATCAGCTGGGACAGCCGCGATTTTCTGCTCGACAGCCGTTTCCGCTCGCCCAACTGCGGCTTCGCCCTCTATCATCAGAGCCGCTGGCAGAATGAAGAGTGGGCCTTCGAAGCCGGCCTGCGCTGGGACTTCGAACGCATCAGCTGCCGCTATATGAGCAATGCCGACGCATCCTACACCACCTGGCACGAGGGCGAGGTATATATGGTCACACCCGTAGTGATAGATGATTTCGGACGCCTGCGTCAAAGCTTCAACCAGCTGCTCCCCAAGGTCAGTGTGGCGCGCATCTTTCCCTGGGGCCGCGCCTACGCCACTTTCTCGAAAGGATACAAGGCCGGGGGCTTCAATACACAGATGTTCAGCGACGTACTCCAGCAGAAAGTCATGGAGACGATGGGACTCGCGCAGCAATACCGCGTCGACGAAATCGTGTCATACCGCCCCGAGACAAGCTGGAATTACGAAGCGGGCATAAAGACATCATGGCTCAACGACCAGCTCACCGCCGATGCCGTACTCTTCTTCATCGACTGTCACGACCAGCAGCTCACACGCTTCCCCCCGGGGATGGTCAC
>CANSGE010000157.1 GCA_947646295.1 uncultured Bacteroidales bacterium | reverse complement strand
GCAGGCCGCGCAGGTATTCGGGATGGTAAAACCACATGCCGCCGGCGCCTTGCACGATGGGCTCCAGGATGAAGGCTGCCAGCTCGCCGCCGTGTTTTTCGAAGAGGTCGCGCACAGGGGCAAGGTCAGCCGCATCGAATGTGCCGTCGAATCTCGAGCGGGGCTGCGGCACGAAGAAGCGTACCGGCAGAGCCGACCCGAATGCACCGTGCATTCCGGTTACGGGGTCGCAGACGCTCATGGCGTTCCATGTGTCGCCATGATAGCCGGAGCGGATGGTGGCGAAGTTGGTGCGTGCGTGGTCGCCACTTTTCGAGACAGAGGCCTGCACAGCCATTTTCATAGCCACTTCGACGGCCACAGATCCGGAGTCGGCGTAGAAGATATTGTGCATCGAGGGCGGCGCAACCTCAAGCAGGAGTTTGCCAAGCTCGATGGCAGGCTCATGGGTGAGCCCACCGAACATCACATGGCTCATGCGGTCGAGCTGAGCCTTGGCGGCGGAGTTGATGCGCGGGTGATTGTAGCCGTGGATCACGCACCACCACGACGACATGCCGTCGATCAGCTCAGTGCCGTCGGCCAATGTAATGACCGCGCCCTCAGCGCGTTCAGCTTTATATGTAGGCAAGGGATCGATAGTGGATGTATATGGATGCCACAGATGCTCCCGATCCCAGGAATCATGCACTTGCGTTTTCATAGGTACAAAATTACGAAAACTCCCTTTTTTTTCCTATTTTTGCGGTAAAATTATACACAAGATGAAGAAAGACCTCATTTCCGCGATGGCTCTATGCTCACTCACCGCCGGCGCACAGCAGGCTCCCCTTAAATATCCCGCCGCCCCGCAGGACGGCACCGTGTACGAGGCATTCGGTATCAAGGTCGACGACCGCTACCGTCCGCTCGAAAATGACACTGCTGCCGCGACTCTCGCATGGGTCGAGGCTGAGAACTCCCTCACACAGTCGTATCTGTCGCAGATACCTTTCCGGCAGGCTATCCGCGACCGCCTCACCCGCCTCAACGACTATGCCAAGACCGGGCTGCCCTGGAAAGGCAAGGACGGCCGCTACTATCACTTCTACAACGACGGCCTGAAAAATCAGTCGGTGCTCTATCGGGCCTCGGCTCCTTACGGCGCGGATGCAGAAGTGTTTCTCGACCCCAACGCGCTGAGCGATGACGGCACTGTGGCCCTCACCGGTTTTTACCAAAGCCCCGATGGCAAGTATTCGGCCTATACCATCTCGCGCAGCGGATCCGATTGGACTGAGATCTATGTGCTCGATACGGCTACCGGCGAGCTCCTCCCCGACCATATCGAATGGGCTAAGTTTACCGGCGCGGCCTGGGATGGCGACGGCTTCTACTACAGCGCTTACCCGCGTCCGGAAGCCGGCAAGGAGTTCTCAAACGCCAACGAATATCATAAAGTGTACTATCACAAGCTCGGTACGCCGCAGCAGGAGGATGTGATCGCATACGAAAATGCTGAGCAGCCGCTCTATTTCCACTCGGCCGGTGTGACCGACGACGGTGAATGGCTCCTCATCTCAGGCGGAGGCCAGGGCTTCGGCAACTCGCTTTACGCCAAGAATCTGAAAGGTAAATATGACGGCAGCTGGCTCACCATCGAGCCTTCGATGGACTATGAGCTGGATGTGATCGACACTACTCCCGACGGACGTCTGCTCGTGTCGACATCGAAAAATGCTCCCCGCAAGCGTCTCGTATCGATAGACCCGGCAAACCCCGCCGAGGAAAATTGGCAGGTGATACTGCCCGAAGATCCGCAGGGTGGGGTGCTCGTGAGCGTCGAGAATGCCGGTGGCAAGCTCCTCGCTGTATACGACCGCGATGCATCGCATCACGCTGCTCTCTATGACATGGGCGGCAAGCTGCTCGATGAAATCAAGTTGCCCACCTATGGCTCCGTGAGCTTCTCCACATCGCGCAAGAGTCCGGAAGTATACTATAGCTTCTCATCTTTCGCCTATCCGTCCACGATTTATTCGTATGATATGGCCTCCGGCGAGTCAAAATTGATAAAATCCACCGCGATAGATGGCTTCAACCCCGAAGACTATGTGACAGAGCAGATTTTTTACAATTCTGCCGACGGTACACGCGTGCCGATGTTCGTCACACGCAAAAAAGACCTCAAGGCCGACGGCTCCAATCCGACCTATGTATACGGCTACGGCGGTTTCAACATCTCGCTCAACCCGGCCTTCAACGCCTCGCGCCTCTTCTGGCTCGAAAATGGCGGCATCTACGTATCGACAAACCTCCGCGGGGGCGCTGAATACGGCGAAGCATGGCACGAAGCAGGTACCAAACAGAAAAAACTCAACGTATTCAACGACTTCATCGCAGCCGCCGAATATATGGTGGACCACGGCTGGACCACTCCCGACCTCCTCACCATCGAGGGCGGCAGCAATGGCGGCCTGCTCGTGGGTGCATGTGTCAATCTGCGCCCCGACCTCTACCGTGTGGCCGTTCCCCGCGTGGGTGTGATGGATATGATGCGCTATCATCTCTTCACTATCGGCTGGAACTGGGCCAGCGACTACGGCACCGCTGACGATAGCCGCGAGATGGCCGAATATCTGCTCGGATATTCGCCCCTGCATACAATCCACAACGATGGTACACGCTATCCGTCGATTCTTGTCACCACGGCCGATCATGACGACCGCGTCGTGCCGGCTCACTCATTCAAATACGCCGCCGCTCTCCAGGCTGCCGATACCGGTGACAATCCCAAGCTCATCCGCATCGACTCCAAGGCCGGACACGGCGCCGGCAAGCCGATAGCCAAACAGCTCGACGAATGGGCCGACATTTATTCATTTATCTTTGAAAATCTCGGTCGCACGCCTAAATCCGTGACCGCCGAATGAAAATCAGCACCGTACTCATAGCAGCGGTACTCTCCGCCGCGCTACAGTCGTGCTTCACAGGCATCGAGAGCACTCCGCGCATCACCGACAGTGAGGTGCGGAGTGCCGGCGCTGTGCCCACACCCGAAGAGGTTTTCGGGCAGCAGATCGTCGCTGAGCCGCCTGCCGGGTGGCTCCCCGGCAAGCAATGGATGGTCGACGATGCCCGTATCTCGCTGGCATTCACCCCGGCCTCCCATGGGGCGGATTCGCTTCCCGGACAGATCATCAGATTGGTTGCCGTCGACTCCGTGACGTCTCTCACCGGCAAGTATGAGGTGGAGATAGAGCTGGCCGACGACGCCGGGCACCGGTACTATTACCGTCCCGGTATCTCGCCGGCCGACTTGCGCGGGCGCCGTAGTCTTGACATACCGTTTACGGTAGAGCTTTCGGCCGTCGCGTTGGCCGATTCGCTCATGCGTGGGCGCCGATATTATATCGAGACACCCGACTGGTATGACGCCGGTGGCCATCAGTACAAGGGCCTGAGGCATGTGGCTGCCGATATCCGGCGAGTGGAGCCGGGCACAAGCCGCTTCCCGATACGGGTGGCATTTTCCACGGATGGCGATGCCGCGGAATATTTCGTGTTGCTCACTTATGGCGACTCAAGGGCTGCCACGCGCAATTTCAACCGCGTATTCCGGTTTGATGATCCGCGAGCCGACTATCCGCGCATCAAGCCCGAAATCTGGGACAAGATCATACACTCGTCAGTAGCTCCGGGTATGACCCGCGACGAATGTCGCCTCGCGCTCGGCGCCCCGCTCACCATCAGCCACGCAGCCAATCAGGCCGCCCAATATGAGCGCTGGATATACGGCGAAGGGATTTATCTGATTTTCGAAGACGGAATTTTGACTCAATACCGACAATGAAACTGCGATTTTTAGGCACCGGCACTTCCTGCGGTGTGCCTCAGATAGGATGCAAATGCCGCGTGTGCCTTTCTACTGACACTCACGACAAACGCCTTCGTGCCTCCGCCCTCGTCACGCTCGACGATGGCACCAACCTGCTCATCGACTGCGGCCCCGACTTCCGCCGGCAGCTCATCGACGCAGGCGCGCCGGAGCTTGAAGCGCTCCTGATCACCCACAGCCACTACGACCACGTGGGCGGTATCGACGATCTGCGCCCTTACTGCAAGGGCGGACGGCATTTCCCTACATATTGCACCCCGGACGTGGCCGAGGACCTGCGTGAGCGCAATCCGTGGTCGTTTGCCAAAGTTCTGTACCCGGGTGTGCCCACATTTGCCATCCATGAAATTGACCGCGACAAACCTTTTGAAATAGCAGGTACGGAGATCATACCGCTCCCCGTAATGCACGGCAAGCTTCCCATCGTAGGCTATCGCATAGGCCCGCTTGGATATATCACCGACTGCAAGACGATGCCGGAGTCTACCCTCGAAAAACTGCGTGGGGTGGATACACTTGTAATCAACGGACTGCGCCCCTCCGAGCATCCCTCGCATCTCTCCATACCGGAGGCATGTGAGCTGATCAGCCGGATAAACCCGCGGCGTGCCTATCTTACGCATATGAGTCATGAGGCAGGCCTCCACTCCGAAGTGGCACTCCCGCAGGGTGTACACCTGGCTTACGACGGACTCGAAATCTACATTCCCTGAACAATCGCGCGGCCGTCAGTGTTGTAGATTTAAAATAAAATCACAACACTATTATGCGTATTACATATCTTGCCCACAGCGGTTTTATGGTCGCCACTGACGATGTGGTGATGGTATTCGATTACGAACGCGACCCCTCGCACTCAGTCACAAAATATCTTGAGAAACATCCCGAACTTCCGGTGATATTCTTCGTGACACATCATCATAAGGATCACTATAATCCCGAAATATTCAATCTCGCTCAAAATCATAAGCGCGTCTACGTGCTCTCCAACGACGTAGAGGCCCGCGATACCAACAGTACCCTTGCGATCCAGGGCATGAGTCCCGGCGATGTTGTCGAGGACCTCCCCGGAGGAGTGAAAGTGAAGGCCTATACATCGACCGACGAAGGCGTGAGCTTCGCCGTGACGATGGCCGACGGAAAGACCGTATTCCATGCCGGCGACTTGAACAACTGGCACTGGAA
The DNA here is from genome assembly GCA_947646295.1 of uncultured Bacteroidales bacterium. Classification (GTDB taxonomy): domain Bacteria; phylum Bacteroidota; class Bacteroidia; order Bacteroidales; family Muribaculaceae; genus CAG-873. Next base: position 480 of record CANSGE010000157.1, on the reverse strand, counting down.
TCAGGAAAATTCTCCCAAGGAAGTGGCGAAAGCCGATGCCGAATACCGCAAGGCGCTCCACCGCATCGCGTCCGAAAACAAATCATTCGACGTGGTATTTTTCCCCGTTGATACCCGTCAGGGTCCTGATTTCGCAGTGGGTGCCACTGAATTTGTCGAGGCAATCGAGGTGCACAATTTCTTCCCGATGCATTTCGATGGCAACTATATGACAGCCTGCGACTTCGGCATCTATCCATTCCATCACAAAGTGGACACTACCTTCCACTGCCTCCATGATCCGGGCCAATCCATAGCCCTCGGTTGAAACACAGTATACCGGCATACGGCCCCGCAGGACATCCGATGATCGCTGCGGGGCTGATTTTGTGCGCGACGGGGTGTAAAACAAAAAGGATACATCACAGTGAAGTGACATATCCTTTCTGCGCTTCAAGATGGACTCGAACCAACGACCCTCTGATTAACAGTCAGATGCTC
>CANSGE010000156.1 GCA_947646295.1 uncultured Bacteroidales bacterium | reverse complement strand
GCAGCTCAACAGCGTATACGAAAAGATGCTCCACGCCATGACCATCAACATGTATCGGCCCATGATGCCCGAGCCCGACTCTTTCAACGGACACCCACAGCCGTCGCAGGCTCCCGGCGCACCACAACAACAAGTATGAGACGTCAGATGCCACACACCCTGACGCCTTCTAATCCTCAATCCGTAAAAACTCCCGATAGATAAATGGCAGCAAATTCCAACAGGCTGACACCACGTCAGAAGATGATCAATCTGATGTACATCGTGCTCACAGCCATGCTCGCCCTGAATGTCTCGAGCGATGTACTCGACGGCTTCACACAGGTGCACGACGGCCTCAGTCGGTCAAACGACAACGTAGGCCGCCGAAACCTCGCCGTGTACCGCCAGCTCGAAGCCTTCGCTATGGTCAATCCCGATAAAGGCCAGCAGTGGCTCGACAAAGCCACCCAGGTGCGCATGGCTTCTGCCGATATGATAGCATCCATCGACTCGCTCAAGCATCTCATCGTACAGAAAGCCGACGGAAAGGACGGAGACCCCGCCAACATTCTCAACCGCGACGACCTCGAAGCGGCTGCCGTCGTGATGCTCTCGCCCGCAAATCCCCGCGGCGCCATGCTGCGCAAGCGCATCGATACATACCGCGAATATATCGATAATTTCATCCCCGACTCCACAAAGCGCGCAGCTCTCGCCGACCTGCTCTCCACCAAGTCCATCACCCGCCAGGGCACTCTCGCCCCTCAGACTTGGGAAGAAGCCAAATTCGAGCAACAGCCCGTAGTGGCCGCCGTCACCCTCCTCACCAAGCTGCAGAGCGATATCCTCTACGCGGAGGGTGAGGCTCTCAGCTCGATATACTCACAAGTCGACGCCGGCGATGTGCGCGTCAACGAACTTACCGCATACGTGATGCCTCAGTCGCGCATGGTGATGCGCGGCGGAAAGTATTCGGCCAATATCGTCCTCGCAGCTGTCGATACCACAGCCCGCCCTACCGTATACGTGGCTGGCAAGCAGCTCGGCAACGACCGCGGGCTCTATGAGCTCACCCCAACCCAGACAGGCACATTCAGCTACAGCGGATACCTCGAAGTGAGCCACGGCGACGGCACCTCCACCCGCCACCCCTTCGAATCATCATACACCGTCATCGAACCGATGGCTACCGTCTCCGCCACGATGATGAACGTGCTCTATGCCGGCATCGACAACCCGATCGGCATTGGCGTGCCCGGCGTAGCCATGAATGACATCTCAGCCACCATGTCAAACGGCACCCTCACCCGCTCCGGCGACCACTGGATAGCACGCCCCGGCACCGTGGGGCAAGACGCCACCATCACCGTCACCGCAAATATGGACGGACGCTCAGTGCAGATGGCACAGACCACCTTCCGTGTGCGCAAATTGCCCGATCCGACACCCTTCATCGCCTTCACCGACGCAAATGGCAACGTCGACCATTACAAAGGCGGAAAAGCCTTCGGCAAAAGCCTCCTGCTCAAAGCCACCGGACTCGGCGCCGCAATTGACGACGGCCTGCTCGACACTCCCTTCAAGGTCGTGAGCTTCGAAACCGTATTCTTCGACTCGATGGGCAACGCAATCCCCGAGGTAAGTGACGGTGCCAACTTCTCACAGCGCCAACGCCAGTCATTCCAGCGGCTCCAGCGCGGCAAACGTTTCTATATCTCCCGCATCAAAGCTATCGGACCCGATGGTATCACCCGAGAGCTGTCTCCTATGGAAGTAATTGTAGGATAAATACCAATAAAGCATGAAAGCAATACGATATACACTCACTCTGATGGCCATCGCGGCAGCAGCGCTCGTCGCACCGGCCCAGGACAATACATCCTCTTCGTCGGGAGTCGTTTCGCGCCGCAGCGCAGCCGACCGCAACAAGACCGAAAACAAAACCGGCCTCACCGAGCGTATGCAAGGCTTCTACGGATCCGACGGCTCATCACTGTCTGAAGCCGACCTCCGGTGGATGCGCATCATATACCGCAACCTCGACCTCGAAAAGGACGATCAGAACGCACCTCTTTACTTCCCCGAAGAACCCATCGACGGCCAGGAAAACCTCTTCCGCATCATCATGCGCCTCCTGGCCGACAATCAGATACCCGCCTACGAATATCTCGACGGCCGTGAAGTGTTCACCGATCAGTACCGCCTCGCCGTCAAGGATATGCTCGACCGCTTCTACATCATATACCAGCCCGCCAAAGGTTCATCGGAGAAAAATCCTAAATTCACCATCGAGGAAGCCGACGTACCCGCCAACGAAGTACTCTCATATTTCGTCATCGAAAAGTGGATATATGACACCCGTACCAACCGTCTCCGCCCGACAGTCGAAGCCATATGCCCCGTGCTGCACCGCGCAGGCGATTTCGGCGGCGATGCCATCAAATACCCGATGTTCTGGGTCAAATACTCCGACCTCCGTCCATATCTCGCCCAGCAGACAATATTCGTCAACGACGACAACAACCTCCCCACCTGCACATACGACGATTTCTTCAATCTCTCCATGTACAAAGGCGACATATACAAGACACGCAACCTCCGCAACAAGTCCATGGCGCAGCTCTACCCCGACCCCGACGACCGTCAGCGCGCACAGGACAGCATACAGGCACGCCTCGACAACTTCGAGTCGAAACTCTGGACTCCCACCCGCGAGGAACTCCTCGCACGCGCCGAAGCAGCTGCCGCCGCTCCCGAAGACAGCACCGAGGTAAAACCCGCTCAGGAGGCCAAATCACCCCGCGTGAGCCGCAGCACTGCCAAACGCAGCAAAAAGAAACCCGCCAAAGTAAAGGAATCCCAGGCTTCAAAATCTTCCAGCGCTACACGCTCAGTACGCCGCCGCAAATAAAAATCATATCGATTTTCATCCCATACCATCGCCCGACGCTGTCATTCAGCGCCGGGCGACTCTTTTTTGCGCCCCGATGTGACAAATTGGCACAAAACATTTTTGGCACGTCTTTTGTTATTTTCTATGACAAATCACATAAGCAAAATAAAATATATAACATATAAAACTCAACTATTATGGGAAAAATCATAGGTATCGACTTAGGTACAACCAACTCCTGTGTCGCAGTTCTCGAAGGCGGTGACCCCGTTGTCATCACCAATAGCGAAGGTCGTAACACCACACCGTCAGTAGTCGCATTCGTCGAAGGCGGCGAGCGCAAGGTTGGCGACCCCGCAAAACGTCAGGCAATCACAAACCCCCAGCGTACGATTTACTCAATCAAGCGCTTCATGGGCGAAACATACGATCAGGTAGCCAAAGAAATCGAACGCGTACCTTATAAAGTAGTACGCGGCGAGAATAACACCCCCCGCATCGACATCGACGGCCGCCAGTACACTCCTCAGGAAATCTCAGCGATGATCCTTCAGAAAATGAAGAAGACCGCCGAAGACTTCCTCGGCACCACTGTCGACGAAGCAGTCATCACTGTGCCTGCTTACTTCAACGACGCCCAGCGTCAGGCCACCAAGGAAGCCGGCGAAATCGCAGGCCTCAAAGTGCGCCGTATCGTCAACGAACCTACAGCAGCCGCACTCGCTTACGGCCTCGATAAGACCGACAAAGATCAGAAAATCGCAGTATTCGACCTCGGTGGCGGTACATTCGATATCTCCATCCTCGAACTCGGCGGCGGCGTATTCGAAGTAAAATCCACCAACGGTGATACACACCTCGGCGGCGACGACTTCGACCACGTCATCATCGACTGGCTCGCCGACGAATTCCTCCGCGAGGAAGGCGTTGACCTCCGCCAGGATCCTATGGCTCTCCAGCGCCTTAAGGAAGCTGCCGAAAAAGCCAAGATCGAACTCTCATCTTCGACATCTACCGATATCAACCTCCCCTACATAATGCCCGTCAACGGTATTCCGAAGCACCTCGTAAAGACACTCACACGTGCCAAATTCGAACAGCTCGCCGACTCACTCATCCAGCGCACACTCAAGCCCTGCGAAGACGCACTCCGCGATGCCGGCCTCAAAGCTTCTGATATCGACGAAGTAATCCTCGTAGGTGGTTCGACACGTATCCCCGCCATCCAGCAGGTAGTCGAGAAATTCTTCGGCAAAGCTCCCTCCAAGGGCGTCAACCCCGACGAAGTAGTAGCAATCGGTGCTGCAATCCAGGGCGGTATCCTCTCAGGCGACGTCAAAGGCGACGTAGTGCTCCTCGACGTTGTGCCCCTCTCAGTAGGTATCGAGACCCTCGGCGGCGTGATGACCAAGCTCATCGAAGCCAACACCACCATCCCTGTCCGCAAGAGCGAAGTATTCTCAACCGCTCAGGACAACCAGCCCTCCGTAGAAATCATGGTACTCCAGGGCGAACGTCCTATGGCGAAAGACGACAAACTCCTCGGCAAATTCCACCTCGACGGCATCGCTCCCGCACCCCGCGGTATCCCTCAGATCGAAGTGACATTCGAAATCGACGCCAACGGTATCCTCAACGTATCAGCCAAAGACAAAGCCACCGGTAAGGAACAATCAATCCGTATCGAAGCATCATCAGGCCTCACCGACGAGGAAATCAAGCGCATGAAAGACGAAGCAGCCGCCAACGCCGCTGCCGATGCCAAAGAAAAAGAACGCATCGAGACAATCAACAAAGCCGACTCAATCATCTTCCAGACCGAAAAACAGCTCGGCGAACTCGGCGACAAGATTCCCGCCGACCGCAAAGCAGCCATCGAGGCAGCTCTCACAAAGCTCAAAGACGCCCACAAAGCTCAGGACGTCACAGCAATCGAAACTGCCATCAAGGAAGTCGAGTCAGCATTCGGTGCTGCTCAGCAAGATATCCTCAACGCTCAGGCACAGGCTCAAGCCGGCGCACAGCAGACTCAGCAAAGCGCACCTAACACCGGCTCAGCCCCCGGCCCGGACGACCACGTCACCGACGTCGACTTCGAGGAAGTGAAGTAATGTAACTGAATACATATAAATCCATCTAAAAAGGGTTGCAGTCCTTGTGATTGCAACCCTTTTTAGGTGCATTATTCCTTATATAAATTGATGAATGTGCCTTAAAGCTTCCAGAAATATTTGGTCTCAAATGTTTTTGATATATTCAAAACAATCGCTATTTTTGCAAAAACTTTTGAACATGATTAAAACAATAGAAAATATTCCGAGACCAAAATATCTTGATAAGGTTTTGAGATATGAAGGCAAAAGTGTAATAAAGGTGCTGACAGGACAACGGCGCGTTGGGAAGAGCTTTATATTAAATTCAGTCGAGGAGATACTCCGCCAGTCATCGCCAACTGCTAATTACATTCACATAAATCTTGAAGATTTTGCTTTTTCTCATATCAAAAGCGCATCTGATTTAAACGAGGAAATTGTCAAGAAACTGTCAGATTCATCCATGAACTATATATTCATCGATGAAATCCAAGAGATTGAGGATTTTGACAAGGTTATTCGTTCGCTATGTCTCGACGCCCGGAACGACATCTATGTCACTGGAAGCAATTCATCAATGTTGTCTTCCGAAATCGCCTCACGACTTGCCGGACGAAGCATAGAGATTAGAGTGCATCCTCTTTGTTATGATGAGTTTC
>CANSGE010000155.1 GCA_947646295.1 uncultured Bacteroidales bacterium | reverse complement strand
GACGGCGCCCACATCGCCACACTGCTGATGACATTCTTCTTCCGCCGCATGCGCCCCGTGATCGAAAACGGTTATCTCTACCTGGCCACCCCGCCGCTCTACAAATGCAAGTGCGGCAAGCAGGAGGAATACTGCTGGGATGACCTCCAGGTGCAGCGCTTCATCGAATCTCACGCAGGCAAGACCACCGTATCGCGCTACAAAGGTCTCGGCGAGATGAGCGATGTCGAGCTGCGCGATACCACCATGTCGCCCGAGCACCGCATACTCAAGCAGGTAAGCATCAGCGACGCCGCCGAAGCCGACCGCATCTTCTCGATGCTGATGGGCGAAGATGTGGGGCCACGACGCGATTTCATCGAGTCAAACGCCACCTACGCCAACATCGACGCTTAAAAAAATACAGTCCACTCGCAGGCCTCGGCCTGCGAGTGCTTTTTAGGCTCTCCGAACAATATGCGGCACTCCTGCGTTAACATTTAAACGAAATTCATCATGGCTCAAGATCATAATAAAAAATCCGACCGCGCGGCAGTCCGCGCAGCCGTGGATAAATTTATAGCATCACAACCCGAAAAAACATTCAACTACAAGCAGGTAGCTGCAAATATCGGGCTGGAGACACCTATCCAGCAACGTTCCGTAGCACTTTATCTGGCCGAACTCGCATTCGACGGCACCCTCATCGAGGTCTCGCCCGGCAAATACAAGGTACCCACCGATACCCTCTCGGCCACCGGCACTTTCGTGCGTCTGCGCAACGGCAAGAACAGCGTCATCACCGACGAAGACGGCCAGACCATCTTCGTGGCCGAGCGCAACTCGCTCCACGCCCTCAACGGCGACCGTGTGAAAGTCACCATCGCAGCCCGCGTCAAGGGACGCGAGCCCGAGGCTATCGTCACCGAGATAATCGAGGAAAAAGACCAGACCTTCATCGGCACACTCCGCGTCGAGAAGACATTCGCCTCACTCTCGACCGACTCCAAATACCTCGCCACCGACATCATAATCCCGCGCGAGAAACTCCGCGGCGGCAAGACCGGCGACAAGGCCGTGGTGCGCATCACCGAATGGCCCGACGACACCAACTATCCCATCGGCGAGGTTGTGGACATACTCGGCAAAGCCGGCGAAAACAATACCGAAATACATGCGATACTCGCTGAGTTCGGTCTGCCCTACCGCTATCCCGAGGCTGTGGAGAAAGCCGCCGCCAAAATCGGCCCCGGCATCACTCCGGAGGAAGTGGCCAAGCGTATCGACATGCGCGACGTGACCACATTCACCATCGACCCCACCGACGCCAAGGACTTCGACGACGCACTCTCGATACGCACACTCCCCAACGGCAATTACGAAATAGGCGTGCACATCGCCGACGTGACACACTACGTGCGCCCCGATACAATCATCGACCGCGAGGCACAGCAGCGCGCCACATCCGTCTATCTGGTGGACCGCGTCGTGCCGATGCTCCCCGAGCACCTCTCCAACGGCATCTGCTCTCTGCGCCCCGATGAGGAAAAACTCACATTCTCGGCTATCTTCGAGATGGATCAGAAAGGCAAGATCGTGGCGAGCCGCATCGGCCGCACTGTCATCAAGAGCAACCGCCGATTCACCTACGACGAGGCCCAGGCGGTGATCGAGACCGGCAAAGGTGATTTCGCCGAGGAAATCCTCACACTTGACCGTCTGGCCAAGATCCTGCGTGCCGAACGTTACGAGAACGGCTCTGTGGAATTCGACCGTGCCGAGGTAGGATTCAATATCGACGAAAAAGGTCACCCCGTGAGCGTATATTTCAAGGAATCCAAGGATGCCAACAAGCTCATCGAGGAATTCATGCTGCTGGCCAACCGTACCGTAGCTACATTCATCGGACAGCAACGTGCCAAGCGCAAACCCAAATCATTCGTATACCGCGTGCATGACATGCCCGATCCCGGCAAGCTCACCGACCTGGCCTCGCTGGCACGCAACTTCGGATACAAGATCAAGGCTCAGGGCTCATCCAAGGAAGTCAACCGCTCCATCAACCGCATGCTCACCGACCTCAAGGGCAAAGGCGAGGAAAACTTCCTGGGCACACTTGCCATCCGTGCAATGGCCAAAGCCATATATACAACACAGAATATCGGCCACTACGGACTCGGATTCGACTATTACACCCACTTCACCTCACCCATCCGCCGCTATCCCGACATGATGGTGCACCGCCTGCTCGAACGCTATCTCGCCGGCGGCCGCAGCGTCAATCTCGAGAAACTCGAGGAGCAATGCAAACACTCCAGCGACATGGAGCAGCTCGCCGCCAACGCCGAGCGCGCATCCATCAAATACAAGCAGGTGGAATACATGAACGACCATCTCGGCGAAGTATTCACCGGCGTGATCTCAGGTGTCACCGAATGGGGCCTGTACGTGGAAATCGATGAAAACAAGTGCGAGGGTCTGGTGCCCGTGCGCGACCTCGCCGACGACTATTACGACTTCGACGAAAAGAATTACACCCTCGTGGGACGCCGCGGCGGCAATCGCTATCGCCTCGGCGACCAGGTGCAGGTGCAGGTGGCACGCTGCAATCTCGAACGCAAGCAGCTCGACTTCGTGCTCGTCGACGAAAAGAATCCGCCCCGCTCACTGGCCAATCTCTCGGCTCCCGCCGCACCCGCGCGCCGTCGTAAAGACAGCAAAAAGAGCGGCCACCAGCATTCAGGCAAGAAAAAATCATCGTCAAAAAAGTCATCCAAGACATCTTCTAAAAAGAAAAGCTGACAATGACTGCCCGAGACAGAAGCCTGCTGACATACATCGACCTCGCGTCCGTGCGGGTCTACGCCCCTATCGGTGTCGACCCGCAGGAGCGTCGTGTCGGTGCATGGTACAGTGTAGACGTGCGCATCTATTACAATGCCAAGGATGCCATGTATTCCGATGCCATCAACCATGCCATAAATTACGCCACAGTGGAGTCCATCATCCGGCAGGAGATGGCCCAGCCCTGCGCTCTGATCGAAAATGCGGCTTACCGCATATACACAGCTCTGGTAAACCGATTCGCGCACATCAACGAAGGGCGGCTGCGCGTGACAAAACTGCGCCCCCCGATGGCCGGCTCGACTGCCTCGGCAACTTTCAGCATCGAGTGGTGAACCTCACGTGCAAAGCAATTGTTTAAGAAGTATAATTTAAAATTAATTACACACTTATTAAACTTGTTTTGCAATCATGAAAAAACTCCTTTACCTCCTCCTGTGCGCACTGCCTCTCATATCATTCACGGCATGCTCCGATGATGATGATCTGCCCGACGTTGACTTCATAGTGGATATGGAAGGCGCCGTATTCAAAGACGGCACCATCTATGCCGTGGCAGGCACTCCGCTCGAAATCACATCAGTAAAAGTAGTCAATAACGAGCAGGGTAAGCAGGCTCTCATTTCTTATATCGACTATTCGTGGGACTACCTGCGGGTGGCACAGAGCGTAGTGGCTCCCTTCGGAGTAGAGATCTATATAAGTCCTGAAATCCAGCTCGGCACACACCTTCTTGAAATGTACGCCCCGGTATATGCCGTGGACAAATCGCCCGCTGTGGCGCTCCTCTCCTACCCTGTCGAGGTAGTGGCATCAGCCGACGACCTCCCCGGCGACGGCATCAGCAGCTTCGCAGCCGCTCCAGCCGTGAAAACCGACGACTCGAAATAGTACAGGGGCCAGCGCTCCTCCCCTCAGCACCGCATAATCCTCCGTGTCCATCAGCTGACGCGGAGGATTTTTTTGCCGCGTTTCTTGCATAAAACTGCATTTTTAGATACTTTTGCACACAATATCATACTATACTTAAAAATCAATCATTTCACAACCATGAAACAAACTCCAAAATTCGGAGCGTTGGCTCTTGCGCTGTCGACCTGCCTCGGCATGTCGGCTCTCAATGAAGTAGAGACCCGCGCTTACTACTCCACAAACCCCGGCGACGCTGTAGGCAAAGCTGCCACAATCACCATCGACGGCGATCTGAGCGACTGGACCGACGACATGATCGTGGCCACTTGCGGCGCCAATGATGTGGCAACCGCCTTCAAGGGCTCACACGAAAACTGCGTGCTCGACCTCTACGCCATCTACGCCGCCTGGGATGACACCAATCTCTATCTGGCATGGCAGATGTGCAACACCGGCGACACCTGGGCGCGCCCAGGCGACGGCCCCCTCACCGACTATGGCCGCGTGGGCGACGTGCCTCTGGTAGTGGCCCTGAGCGTCGACCCCGAAGCAACTCCCATGAGCGGCAAGCTCACCGATGGCAATTTCATCTGGGCTACCACTTCGGCCAACGGCGTGGAATTTGAGTCGCACGCCGACCACCTCTTCTTCATGAGTGGCAAATTAGGCGTGGGAGAGCCCGCGATGTTCACCGCCGTGGACGCCGCCGGCAATACCAACTACGGCAACGGCTGCACGACATTCCGCTCAGCCGGCATCACATACAAGATGGCCGAAGGCTTCGCCCCCTCGCACCTGTGGCGCCAGAACACCACTGCCGAATGGGTGACTCCCACCGAACTTGTATCCGACCCCTCGATCATCAACAACATCTATGATCCCGAGTGCTACGACAACCTCCGCGCCGGCACCCCCTCAGGGCTCAAAGACCATGATTACGCCTACGACTCATTCTACGAAATGAGCATCCCCCTGAAAGTCCTCGGCATCAACCGCACATGGCTCGAGAACAATGGTCTCGGTTTCCGCGTGGTGGCTACCCGCGGCGAATCAGGTATCGACTGCTGCCCCTTTGACCCCGCGATGGTCGACAACGTATTCGGCGAATACGGCAAGGACAACTCTACCTCGCACGAAAAGGATGATATCGACATCATCACCTACGCATCGGCATCAGTAGGCAAAATGCGCACAGGCTCGATAGATCCGCTGCCCGATCCCACTCCCGGCCCCACACCTGACCCGACACCCGACCCGACACCCGATCCCCAGCCCATCGACGGCAATTATGTAGTATATTACGACAACACCGCCACATCTTGGCAGACTGTATACACATGGATCTGGGACGCAGCCGACGACAATAAAAACTATACCGGCGGCAACTGGCCCGGCGCTGTCATGACCTACGATGCCGAAAGTGGCTACTACCGCTACTCATTCACATGCGACAATGAGTCAGCAAAACTGATGTGCATCTTCAATCCCGGCGGCGACAACGGTAAGACCGCCGATCTCGAGCTGATCAACCACGGCGTATATACACAACAAGGTTTCCAATCTACATATAATTCATCCATCTCCGACATCGAAGCCGCCGAATCAGCTACCGCCACTTACTACAATCTTCAGGGTATCCGCGTGACACCCGACGCTCCCGGCATCTATATCAAGAAGACCGGCTCGGTAATCGAAAAAGTCATCATCCGATAAGATTTATTTATCACACCTATATCGCAAGAGGCCACGGCACGCACCGCGGTCTCTTTTTTGTTGGCTGCAAAAATCGTGTGGAGGGAGATGAGAATATCTGTTAAATATTTTAACATATTATATAATATTAATTAATAGCGACTTAACGCTGAGAGTATAAAAAAGTAGTGAAAAGATTTGGAAAAGTGAGATAAACTATCTACCTTTGCATCGCTTTTGAAACAAGACGGGGTGTAGCTCAGTTGGTTAGAGTACGCGTCTGGGGGGCGTGAGGTCG
>CANSGE010000154.1 GCA_947646295.1 uncultured Bacteroidales bacterium | reverse complement strand
GATGATTTTGGGCGCAGTGGTGTTTGTGCCCACGTCAATGCCGACGTGGCACATGATGCCGAGGAAACACAGGAGGATGAACGGACGGCCGAGCAATTTGAGACATTCACGTATGCCCGAAGCCTTGTCGGGGCGTTCCTCCTGTATGGGGGTTGCGGCGAGGAGAGATATCGAGAGGAAGCTGACTACGGCATAGATGGCGAAAAGGGCGCGCCAGCCCAGGCCGAAAGTGGGGAAGTAAGTGGTGGCGCCCCAGGCAGCCAGTATGGGCGCAAGGAATGAGGCGATTGCCTTGACAAACTGTCCGAAGGTAAGGGTCGACGCCAGTTTGTCGCCACTGATAAGGTTGGTGACAAGCGGATTGAGGGATGTCTGCATTATGGCATTGCCGATGCCTAAGAGAGAGAATGAGATGAGCATCGTGGCATAGCCGTCGCCGGTGACCGGTATGATGAGTGACACCGCTGTGACAAGCAGGCTCAGGAGTACCGTCTTCTTACGGCCGATTTTATTCATCAGCATCCCGGTGGGGACGGAGAAAATCAAAAACCAGAAGAATACAAGAGAGGGAAAGAGATTGGCCTGAGAGTCGGTGAGCCCTAAATCTTTCTGGACATAGTTGGATGCTGTGCCGACAAGGTCGACGAAACCCATTGCAAAGAAGCAGAGCATCACGGGGAGCATCTGCAAGATCTGCCCCTTGCGGTCATTGGCGAGATTATATGTATTTTGCATTGTTCGTTATTTTTCGGGATTGATGGAATAAATCTTCAGATTCTTGACCTTTGCAGTCCCCTCGGCGGTATTTATTGTCATGGTGGAATAAGGGGCGGTAGGGAATACGAGGTTTGTCATCACGCTCTTGCCGCCGTCGGCAAATACCTCGATGCTGGCGCGATCGAAGAATATGCGCAGTGATATATTGCGGCCGGCGGAGAAAGTCGGTGCCACGGTGACCACAGGAAAATCCTGACTGAAATCCACGATGCCGCTCTGACGGCGATCGAAGGCCAATGTCTGACCTTTCGGGTCATAAGTCAAGATGGATTTCTCGCCCTTGTCATTGCTGAAGGTGAGTGATATGGGGCCGGCTTTGGCCGGGTCGATATCCACGAGTATCTCGCAGATACCGTCATTTTCAGTGGGGAGGGCAAAGGTTTTTCCTTTGCGGCTGATGTTGGCCGATTTGGTGACAGTGGTCACTTTGCCGCGTAAGGCTGTAAGTTCGGGCGAGGGGCTTGATGCAGCATAAATCTGCCTGTCGGTGCCGGTGAAGAGGCTTATTTCGCGCGGGAGAGTGTTCGCCGAGCGGAATTGCTTTGTAGGGACTTCGGCGGCATACTGCCAGTTGCTCATCCAGCCGATGGCGGTGCGACGGCCGTCGGGGGCGTCGCTCCAGCTTACTATTGCATAGTTGTCTTTGCCGTAGTCGAGCCATTTGACGGGGACATTGCCATCGGAATCAGTGTCGGCGGTGAAAGTCTTGCCGTCGAAATCGCCGATGAAATATTGGATGCCGCTGCCGCCGAATGGGCCGCCGGGATTGATGTTGCAGAGCAATACCCATTTCTGGATGTCGGTGCCGTCGACGGGAAGCCGGAAGAGGTCGGGACACTCCCATACGCCGTCCTGTGCGCCAAGGCCCTTTCCGAAACTGCTCTGCAGAGTCCATTCTTTCATATCGGGAGAAGTGAATATGAGCATCTCACGGTCGAGGGCATGCGCGAGGATGAGCGTCCAGAGCTTCGTGTCAGGATTCCAAAACATATTTGGGTCGCGGGCCTCGCTCTCCAATGTGATAACGGGATTGCCGGGATATATTGTGAATGTCTCACCATTGTCGGTACTGTAGGCAAGACTCTGTATCTGGCTCACTCCGGCGGAAGTGTACATCGCCACGACGGCATCTTTGCCGAAGCCGGCGCTGTTTTCAGTATCGACGGCCGAGCTGCCGCTGAAAACAGAGCCAAGGCCGTTTGGCTCGATGGCCGCAGGGTGATGTTGCCAATTTACAAGGTCGGAGGATGACGAATGTCCCCAGGTCATATTCTGCCACTTCGAGCCGTAAGGATTCCACTGGTAATAGAGGTGCCATCGGCCATCCTTGTAGAACATACCGTTTGGGTCATTCATCCAGCCATACAGAGGCGTATGATGATAGGCCGGGCGGTATTTTTCGTAATTTGTCACGTCGAGAGAGTCGGTGAGCACGAAATTATTCCAGCATGCATCTTCCTTGGCCTCGCGCACGGTGGTGCGGTTTTGCGAGGTGACGATGTTGAGCACCACAACATGTCCATCGTAAGACGACAGATCAAATGGCACGGTGTAATCGACTTTCGATTTGGCCAGCCGCACATAAAAGGTGCGGTCAAGCTTTCCGTCCACGATGACGTTGACTGTGGCGTCATCGTAAGCTTCCTGCACCGGGAGCAGCAGATACCGGGCATCTCCGGCGACGCGCACCAGGGTGTTGTTGGTGCCGAGATGCTCCACCTTTATACCTTCGGAGGCACTTACTGTCGCGCCTGATATAAAAGGTAGCGACAGTACGGCCATTGCCGTTTTTAAAATTGATTTCATATGATTTATTGTATTTTTGTTTTCAGTAGTGATTACGGATGCAAATCTACGATATTATTAAAGGAGAGGCTATTAAAATCTGAGCATTATATAGTAGAAATGTTGCATTGCACAAAAAATCATAGTAAATGCGCTGTAATTCATAATATTATCAGTAACTTTGCACTACTGATAACCCTATAATCCAAACCAATGAAAAACAGGCTTGCAACATATCTGCTGGGATTTGTCATGCTTCTGCCGCTCGTGGGTTGCAGCGAGGAAAAGCATTACCGCATAGGCATTTCTCAGTGTAGCCAGGATGACTGGCGCAGGAAGATGAATGATGAAATCTATCGTGAAATCATGTTCCATCCGGAGGCCGAGGTAGAAATCCGGTCGGCGGATGACAACAACATGAAGCAGATTGCTGACATACGCTATTTCATGGACAATGATTTTGATATCATCATAGCGGCACCCAATGAGGCCGATGCCATCACGCCTGTCATCAAAGAGGCTTATGAGACGGGTATTCCTGTAATAGTTTTCGACCGAAATATCCATGGCGATACGTATACCGCGATTCAGGGCGTAAATAATTATGATATCGGTAAATCAGCGGCACAATACGCTCATAATCTTGCCGGTGACGGCGGTAAAGTCATTGAAATATACGGATTGGCGGGCTCGACACCGGCGATCGACCGTCATAATGGATTTGCGGATGAAGCTCAGAAACTTGGACTGACCTTGGTGGGGACCGGCTATGGAAACTGGAACTCCGAGGACGCAGCCGCAGTGACCGACTCTCTGCTCACGGCATTTCCTGATGTGGATCTGATATACGCCCATAACGACCGTATGGCCATCGCAGCCTCGGAAGTGGCGACAAAAAAGGGCGCGTCGGTAAAGATTGTGGGCATAGATGCCGCTCCGGAAATCGGTATTCAAGCCGTGGCCGACGGGGTCATTGATGCAACTTTTCTTTATCCTACTGAAGGCTACCGTCTGGTGCGCACTGCCTTGGCTATCTTGGAAGGGCGGCCGTTTGAGAAGGAGGTATATCTGCCATTGGCATCGGCAGTGGATAAATCGAATGCCGACATTCTTTTGCTGCAAAATGAGTCATTAAAAGAAGAAACAGCCAAGATAAAGCTCCTTAAATCGCAGGTTGATGATTATTGGGACCGCCACTCTGCTCAGACTACATTATTTTATGCGTCGATTGCCATCGCAGTGTTGCTGTTTGGCTTTCTTTTTATGATACTGAGGGCCTTCTGGCTGCACAAACGGCATCAGAACGAACTTATCGAGCAGAATCAACTCCTTGCCCAGCAGCGCGATACAGAGAAAAAGCTCAATGAACAGCTTAATGCGGCCACACAATCAAAGCTGATGTTTTTCACTAATGTATCCCATGACCTGAGGACACCGCTTACACTCATAGCCGAGCCGGTAGAACAGCTCGAGGCGGCCGACTATCTCACTCCGCAGCATCACGCACTGATGAAGATCGCCAACAAGAACGTCAAGATACTGCACCGGCTCATAAACCAGATACTCGACTTCAGAAAATATGAAAACGGTAAGTTGAAGGCGAATCTTACCGAGGTGCATATAGCGGAGCTGATACGGGATTGGTCAGATTCGTTCACGGCAATAGCAAGGAAGAGAGAAATCCGGCTGACTATAGATATCCCGGTGGATGCATCGGTGACACTCGCCATTGATACTGAAAAGATAGAGCGCGTGTTCTTCAATCTGATGTCCAACGCATTCAAATACACGGCTAATAATGGTAAAATTCATTTTATCTGTACTTGTGATGACGGGTGCCTGAAATTCTCCGTCGAGGATACCGGCCAAGGCATAGCGGTGGAAGATCTTGGAAATGTATTCGACCGTTTCTATCAGGTCGATAAGATTCACCCCAAAGGCTCAGGTATAGGATTGTCGGTAGCCAAGGCTTTTGTCGAACTACATGGAGGATCGATCGACGTTGTAAGTACGTTGGGCAAAGGCAGCAAATTTACGGTGTGCATCCCGGTGCGACATGTAGAAATAGATGAAAAAGCTGAAGTCACCCGTGTCATTACCGACAGCGACGTCACAGCCGAGCTTGGTGATATAGATATTGAACCTGTGGAAGATGGCGCCGGCAAGCCACTGCTGCTCGTGATAGACGATAATGAAGATATCAGAAAGATGATCAAGGAATTATTGTCGGCCGATTACAGGATTATCGAGGCTTCCAATGGCAAAGATGGCATAAGACTTGCCTCCAGATACGTGCCGGACCTCATCATCTGCGATGTGATGATGCCCGTGATGGACGGACTGGAGTGTTGCCGGCGCATCAAAGAGGAAGTGACCACTTCGCATATCCCTGTCTTGATGCTCACGGCGTGCACCATGGATGAGCAGCGCATACAAGGCTATGAGAGCGGGGCTGACGCTTACCTATCGAAGCCATTCAACAGCAACATGTTGAAAATGCGTTGTGTCAATCTGATAGAGAACCGCAAACGCATTAAGGACATATGGAGTAGGGGAGATGAAAAGCCGCTTAAGCCGGATGCCTTGTGCCGCGATGCGGAGACTAAGCCGTCGACTGATATTGACAATGATTTCTATGCCAGATTTGTGGCACTTGTCAATGCTGAGATGGGCAATTCCGACCTTAATATAGATACTCTTGCCGGAAAGCTGGGCTTGGGGCGTTCGCAATTTTACCGTAAGGTAAAATCGTTGACCAACTATTCACCGGTAGAGCTATTGCGGAAAATGAGGCTCACTAAAGCAAGGGAGATGCTTTCGACCACTGACAAAACAATAAGTGAGGTCGCCTACGAAGTCGGGTTCTCCGCGCCGGCATATTTCACACGAGTATTCCGGGAAATGTTTGATGAATCGCCCTCGGAGATGAGAGCCAGGCTCGGATTCAAGGACTGAAGCATCCATGAGACATCAGGGTCGTGCCATTGCTGTGGCGCGGCCCTTTGAATTACTTGCCCGTCAGCATATCCGACTATCAGAAATGATGCATTATGTAGTAATATTCGTTCATTGCACAAAAAATCATAGCCAATACAACATGCCTGCTACCCTTGTAGATACAGCATTGCATAATTTTGTGGTAGAATTTAAAAACCAGAAAATTGAATAACATGAAAA
>CANSGE010000153.1 GCA_947646295.1 uncultured Bacteroidales bacterium | reverse complement strand
GTTTGTGTTGGTGTAGCTGCCGTCGTCGGTGTATTCTTTAATACGGATCGAAGATGTATTGGCAACCCCATAATTGTAATCTTCTTTTTTGAAGGTGAGTGTGCCCTTGGCCCTGACGTTGATGGTACCGCCCTGCAGGATCACGGTGTAGGGATTGTACTTGCCGGGGAGGGCATGGCCTATGTCATTGATAAAATATGGTATATCAAGGGTAAACCTATCCCATCCCATATTTGCATCGTACACGAGGTCCTGTTTGGCGCCGTTGGCGTAGCTGTTGACGTGACCGCGGATGGTGATCTTGCCTGCGCGGGAGTCGAAAAGCACACCGCCACCATCGTATCCGGGGGTTTTCACATCTGAGCCGGGGATGGGTTCGGCACCCTTGCCGCCGTCGAGGAATGTGCCGGGGCGCACGCCCTCGATCTGCACCGAGCCGGTCTGTCCCTCGGCATGACCCATACCGGAGAAGTTTTTCTGTCCCCAGTAGCTATTGCGGCCGGTGTAGAGATCGTCGCCCAAAGATACCTCAAGGCGATTCCATAGTCCCGGCCCGGTATATTCGGCACAGTCGGTCTTCGGCATGAACTCAAGCATACGACATTGTACGCAGCCACCGCCGATGCCCCACTGACCGTTGATGCCATAGCCCGTGCCACCGCCACCGGCATTGCCGCCGTGGCCCACGGCGATAACCTTGTCGGTCTGGTAGGAATACATGCCGCCTATGCCGCCACCGCCGCCGCCGAGGCCGCCGGGACCGCCCCATGCATCATGCAAGGGTGCCCATGTGCCGCCGTTGTAGTGCGGACGTTCGGTATGGAGTGTCAACTCGCCACTCCATGAATCGTAGGTCAATGAAAGAGGTGTGTATGGGAAGCCTATGTAGGGAATGGTATCGCATTTTATCCAATCGAAATCGTTCTTCGTATTGCCCCATGCGTCGCGGTGTGTGTAGCCGGAGCCCATACCGCCGGTTGCGGTGACAGTGACACCGCGGTCGATGAGTATGTCGCCGCAAGGATAGCTCGGGCGGCCATAGTTCTTATAGTCGATGCCGCCGCCGAGATTGAAAATCGCAAGCGCTTCGCCGCCATGGCCGCCATTACCGCCGATGCCGGCGCCGGCACCACCGGCACCGCCATTGTATTTGGCACTTTTAGTGGAATTATCGTTATAATTAAAATCGTTTGGTACACCGGCATTACCGCCTGTGGCAATAACGGTGCATGAGGTTTCGTCGCCGCCGGGAGTTATGATCAGAGACGAGCCTTCCGGCACATGTATGCCTGCACCTGCTCCGATATAGCCTTTGGCGTCGCCACCTTTGACGGTGAGGGTACCTATCACGCCTATGGCTACATTGCCTTCGATTTCGATAGCTGCGCCGCCGCCGGCCGGCATATTGATGGTACAATTGGTAAATTCATAGTAGTGGCGTTGAAGCCGGACGCCAAGCTTGAGCTGCCCCGTAGGGTTGGTGATCTTATGGTAAGTATAAGTCCAGCCATCGATTACGACATACTCGTCAGCCGATGCGCGTACCACCACCAACAAAAGCAATGGCAACAGCCAGAGCCTTCGGAAATGTTTAAGTGAGATGTACATATAGTTGGTTTATTATTAAGTATTTCATGATATCGCGACTCCCGGGCGAATAGAATATATGAATATATATATGAATAGCGTGAGAGTCTTACGCACTGCTCCTTCTTACCTCTGAGGCTCTCGCATTGCCTATCACAGTAGAAAGAGCAACGCAGAGCCTCACGCTGTATGATATGATCAATAGAGGTCGCTTCAGGGGAAGTGATCTCTGTTTTTCTCATACATGAGGCATCTACCGTTGCTGCATCCCTGACTGTGATAATGAATTTGCGAGATTCCAGAGGTCAAGAATCAGCGTCGAGTAAACGCTATTGTCAGATATGTCAGCACTTTGCTGCAAAAACCGATGCTATGCATTAAGCGCAAAATGCTGTGGCAAAATTAATGGTATTTAATCTTTAAACCAAATAATTTATCAATTTTAACAATTGAGACATAAAGACATAAAAGCAAAAAAACAAATCGGCGTGGCCGCCTGCGGGGGCTGGGTACGGTCGAGTCTCAGACAATAAAGAAGACCATAAAACCATAGTAATTTTCAATTTTCAGTTTTCAATTTTCAATTGGCCACCGCGGGCGTGCGTGCCGGAGGCACGCTGATCATAGAAAACCCCGTGCTTCAGCTCGGGGAGAGTGCAATCCATAGGCCATAAGTCCCGGAGGGACGTCGTCATGGTACCATCACATCGTCCCTCCGGGACTCATAGAGAGAGCGTTGTGTGTGCCCCGCGCTAAAGCACGGGGTTTTCTATGATCGCCGTGCCTCCGGCACGGCCTGGGGCGCCGTCCCTCCGACAGCGAGTGGCAATACGGTCGAGTCTCCGACTCGACTGAGAGGGGGAGGCGTGTCCTGTCCCCAGGTGTCTGTGACCCCTGGGGTTATGCTGACAATCGGCTCTCCGAGCCGATGCTGCGCCCGCTCCTCTCATGCTCGCGCCTCTCCCCGCGCTGAAGCACGGGGTTCTCTATAATCGCCGTGCCTCCGGCACGCCCCGCGTAAGCCAATTTTCAATTTTCAGTTTTCAATTTTCAATTGGCTGACGCGCGGATACGGTCGAGTCGGAGACTCGACGGAGGGGATAAAAAAACGCCTCCGAGGGGTCGGAGGCGTGGGTGTATGGGGATTTTCGCTTATTCGTGGCGGGGTCCGCGGTCGTTGCGGTCGCGGCGGGGACCGCGACGGTCGTCACGACGTTCGCCGTCGCGGCGTGCGGGGCGTTCGCGGCGCTGGGGCTCTACGTAGCCTTCGGGTTTTTCCTGGAGGGCACGCATCGAGAGGCGGAATTTGCCGGTCTTTTTGTCGACTTCGATGAGTTTCACCTGTACTTTGTCGCCTTCTTTGAGGCCGCTGGCGGCCATGTCTTCGAGGCGGTTCCAGGATATTTCGCTGATGTGGAGGAGTCCGTCGCGGTTGGGCATGAATTCGACGAATGCGCCGAAGTCCATGATTGAGCGTACGGTGCCTTCGTAGGTCTTGCCTTCTTCGGGGAGCTCAACGATTGCGTTGATCATGCTGAGAGCTTTGTCGATGGAAGCTTTGTTGGCAGCAGCGACCTCGATGTATCCGCCTTCGGGGATTTCGTCGATTGATACAGTGGCGCCGGATGCTTCCTGGATGCCCTGGATGACTTTTCCGCCCGGGCCGATGACGGCACCGATGAGTTCTTTGGGGATGACCATGGTGACGATGCGGGGTACGTGGGGCTTGTAGTCTTCGCGGGGAGCGGGGATGGTCTCGTTGATGATATTGAGGATGTGGAGACGTCCGTCGCGTGCCTGCATGAGGGCTTTTTCGAGGATTTCGTAGCTGAGGCCGTCGCACTTGATGTCCATCTGGGTGGCAGTGATGCCGTCGGCTGTACCGGTGACCTTGAAGTCCATGTCGCCGAGGTGGTCTTCGTCGCCGAGGATATCGCTGAGGATGGCGTACTTGGAGCCGTCGGAGATGAGGCCCATGGCGATGCCGGCAACGGGTTTCTTCATCTTGACACCGGCGTCGAGCAGCGAGAGTGTGCCTGCGCAGACGGTGGCCATTGAAGATGAGCCGTTTGACTCGAGGATGTCGCTGACGATGCGGCATACGTAGGGGAAGTCATCGGGGAACATGCGCTTGAGTGCGCGGTGGGCGAGGTTGCCGTGTCCGATCTCGCGACGTCCTACGCCGCGCTGGGGACGAGCTTCGCCGGTGGAGAAGGGGGGGAAGTTGTAGTGGAGGAGGAAGCGTTCGCGGCCCTGGTTGAGGACGTCGTCCTGGATCTTTTCGTCGAGCTTTGTGCCGAGTGTTACGGTAGCGAGCGACTGAGTCTCACCGCGAGTGAATACGGCTGATCCGTGGGGGCCGGGGAGGTAGTCGACCTCGCACCAGATGGGGCGGATATCAACGGTCTTGCGGCCATCGAGGCGGATGCCTTCGTCGAGCACGCAGCGGCGCATTGCTTCTTTCTCTACGTCGTGGTAGTAGCGCTTCACGAGGGGAGTCTTTTCGTCGCGTTCTTCTTCGGGGAGGGCGTCGATGTATTCCTGGCAGATGGCGTCGAATGCGTCGATGCGCCAGTGTTTGTCGGCGCTGCCGGTCTTGGCGATGGCGTAAGCCTTGTCGTAGCACTTGTCGTGGACGTCCTTGCGGAGGTCTTCGTCATTGACTTCGTGGCAGTATTCGCGTTTGACGGTGGCACCGGCTTCGCGAGCGAGCTCTTCCTGAGCCTTGCACTGTACCTTGATGGCTTCGTGTGCGGTCTTGAGAGCTTCGAGGAGTTCGGCTTCGGAGGCTTCGTTCATCTCGCCTTCGACCATCATGATGTTGTCGTAGGTAGCGCCCACCATGAGTTCGATATCGGCGCGTTCGAGCTGTTCGAAGTTGGGGTTTATGACAAATTTGCCGTCGACACGGGCTACACGTACCTCAGAGATAGGGCCGTTGAAGGGAATGTCGCTGACGGCGATAGCAGCCGAAGCGGCGAGACCGGCGAGAGCGTCGGGCATTTCTTCGCCATCGGCAGAGTACATAGTGATGTTGACGAAAGTGTCAGCGTGGTAATTGTCGGGGAAGAGCGGGCGGAGTACGCGGTCGACGAGACGAGAGGTGAGGATTTCGTAGTCGGAAGCGCGTCCTTCGCGTTTGAGGAAGCCACCGGGGAAACGGCCGGCGGAGGAAAATTTCTCTTTGTATTCAACTGTCAGTGGCATGAAGTCAACGCCTTCACCGGCTTCCTTGGCAGATACCACGGTAGCGAGAAGCATAGTGTTGCCCATGCGCAATTCAACCGCTCCATCGGCTTGCTTTGCGAGTTTCCCGGTCTCCAGAGTGATCTGGCGGCCGTCAGGCAGCTCGATGGTTTTCTTAATTGGATTCATAAAATGGTATAAAATATTTTGTATCTTCGTGATAAATCGCGCAAAGTTAATTAAAAAAAATCAGAAAAGCAACGACGCGTAATGTGGTCGGTGCATATTTGGATGGTTTGTGGGGCTGAAATGTTAAAATGTCACGGATTTGTAACAAAGACGACTGCAGAGTTGTTATAAAGTCAAACACACAGAACAAACGGTGCGGGGCGCACCCGGAATAGAAATTCCCGAAGCCGTGGCTGAAAGTGCTGCGGGGGAGTCCGCCGAAGAATACACCGTAGCCTACTGAAAGCCTGACGGCCGTGATGCAAGCGCAGCATCGCGGCCGTCGGGCGTTTATTTATCTTATTGATGTATTGCCGGTGTCGCCTTGGCGTCGTCCTCCGAGCGTGCCGGTGTTGAGCTTGCCGGATGAGCGGCGTGATGTGCCGGAGCCTCCGAGGAGCGGGTCTTCATCTTCTTCGTCTTCGTCGACGGGGGCTTGCTCGCCGCGCTTGAGCTTGGGCTTGTTCTTGAGTATGGCGTAGGGCTTCTGCTGATCGACGGGGAGCTCGTAGATGTCCCAGTCCTGCGAGATGTCCCAGTTGCGCTTGAGGTCGATCTTCTTGGGATAATAGGCCACTTCCTCGGGCTGGATGGAGTCGAGGAGGCCTGTGGACCATAGTCCGTCGCCGTCGGCATCGAAGAACATGCGGGCGTAGTAGGTGCCGGGCATGAGGTAGCGGAATACGGCCTCACCGTCGACGGCGCGGGCGGAGCGCTGCACGGCGTCGGATGCGTTGAGCAGCTGTACGACGGCGGTAGAGTCGGCGTTGCGGAGGCGGAATGTGAGGTTGCCGTAGTCTTCGAGCTTGCGCACGGTGAATTGCGATTCGAAGGGGGG
>CANSGE010000152.1 GCA_947646295.1 uncultured Bacteroidales bacterium | reverse complement strand
TATATACTTTTTTTGAACCGTGCAAATTTTTCAGCGATTTTTTTTGAAAATTATTTTTCCGAGAGCTGTCTTTGATAGAAGTCCTTGACCTCACTCCAGCGGTAATAAGGGAAGATATCGGTGTCAAGCGGGATGGCTATTTCGCTCTCGTTCAGGAGGAATTTCACCAAAACGTCGCCGTCGGCATTGCGGAAAAAGACAACCTGCACGTTGCCCGCCATCGGCGACACCTTGAAGCCGGCATATTTCGATGCGAGTTTATAGGGATCAGCCTCAGCAGCGTCGGCACCTTGGAGATGCAGGGCGGCTGCAAGGGGGATGAGATTGCCGTCGTGGCCGAAACGCAGATCGGCGCCACAGGTATGCCCGGCGATATGCTCCTCCGCGCTCTCGATGATATTTGTGAGCAGGGGGTAAGCATTGCTGATCAGCAGGCCATGTGAGGCCGGATGATTGGCGTTGGTCACATAGAAGCTGTAATTGAACGCCTGCCAGAGGTCGTAGAGCTCTTCGGCGGTGAAAAGATCAAGGAAATTGTCGGCGGTCTCCATATTCTGCATGTCGACGGCTACCCAATACAGTCCCCACATGAATTCTTCGGGATTGACGTTGCGCAGCACAAAATCGTCGTCGGAGAATATCGATGCGACAAGGCGATCGGGGCGCGTCATGGCCGCCTGAAACTTGCGGTTTTCCTCATACCATGTGCCGCGATGGCGGGTGTAGTGATTGCTTTCCGGACTGTGATAATTGAGATACGACATCCAGCGCTCTGACGATTCGCGCGGAATAGCGAGCCGGGGATTCTTCTCCTTGAGCCCCTCCACAAAAGCAAACATCGAATGTGCGCAGCGCATCACCACAGTCGACCGCGCCGTGATGCGTGCCGAATCCGCAAACACCTGCGGATATGCATCGTACATGCGCTGTGCTATGCCATGATGCTGTCGGGCGCCCAGCGGCGTAAGCTCGCCCCCGCGGCCGCGTGCCTCCTCCCATACCGGGCCCAGGCGCCTCAGCAAGTCGGCCCCGGCCGGGGTGAGGGCATTGGCGGTGTCGGCCATCTCCAGAAGGTCTATCACGGTGCGATAATCACGGTCACTGATCAGATAGCGCGAGCCGTGGCGTCCATAGTGGCTGATGTAGAATGGCTCGTAGCCCGCGGGTGCCGGTGTATTCTGTGCCTCGGTAGCGGGATACGCATAGTAGATACCGCCCGACTTCTCGGGATTGAGGCGTATTTCGTCGAGCGTGGCCTGGGCTGAAGCTCCCGCGCACGCGCAAAGACACATTATATATATGTACAGTCTTTTCATGGATATAATCTTTGAGGTGATAAGTAATTCATCGCAAAGCTACAAAAAACTTTCCGTTTATGAAATTCTTTCATATCTTTGCAAAAGCATAAGACACTCAGAAAATGGAAATCGAACTTATCCTCATCAATATATCCGGCTACGACCGTCCGGGCGTCACATCAGCTCTCACCGACATACTCGCCCGCTACGATGCCCAAATCCTGGACATCGGCCAGGCCGACATCCACCACTATCTCTCGCTCGGCATCCTGATACGCACTCACAGCGAGGTATCGGGCGATATCATGAAAGAGATGCTTTTCAAAGCAAATGAGCTCAACGTCAAGGTACGTTTCTCGCCCATCGACCGCGCTGCATATGAGGAGTGGGTGGCCAAGCAGGGCAAAGACCGCTGGATCATCACCATCCTGGGGCGCCGCCTTACCGCGAGCAATATCGCCCTGGTCACCGACGTAATCGCCTCACAGGGGCTGAATATCGACGGCATCCAGCGACTCACCGGCCGTATGCCCCTCGACGAGCATGAGCTGCCTCAATCAAAATCGTGTATCGAATTTTCCGTGCGCGGCAATCCGTCATCCCGCGAGCTGATGCAATCGCGTTTCATGGAGATCGCCGCACAGGAGGGCTTCGATATATCGCTCCAGGAAGACAACGTATTCCGCCGTTGCCGCCGTCTGGTATGCTTCGATATGGACTCCACTCTCATCGGCACGGAGTGCATCGACCAGCTGGCCGACCGTGCCGGCGTGGGCCCCGAAGTGCGCGCCATCACCGAAGCCGCCATGCGTGGCGAGATCGACTTCAACGAGAGTTTCCGCCGCCGTGTAGCCCTGCTCAAGGGGCTCGACGAGAGCGTCATGAAAGAAATCGCCGAGAATCTGCCCATCACCGAAGGCGTCGAGCGCATGATGCGCGTGCTCAAGCGCACAGGATTCAAGACGGCTATCCTATCGGGCGGATTCACCTATTTCGGCAATTATCTGAAGCAGAAATTCGGATTCGACTACGTGTACGCCAATAATCTTGAAATTGTCGACGGCAAACTCACGGGCCGCTACACCGGCGACATCGTCGACGGACGCCGCAAGGCCGAGATGCTCCGCATCATCGCCCAGTTTGAGAACATCGACATCGAGCAGACCATAGCCGTGGGCGATGGCGCCAACGACCTCCCGATGCTCACCACCGCAGGCCTGGGCATAGCATTCCATGCCAAGCCGCGCGTCAAGGAGTCGGCCCGTCAGTCCATCTCCACTATCGGCATCGACGGTGTGCTTTACTTCATCGGATTCAAGGATTCGTACATATCCGACACAGCAGAGCGAACAATTGGAGACCTCAATTGTTAAAAATACAAAGAATTACTTTTTCAGCTCTATATTCACACTCACATTATGCTTCGGGCTCTTCTCTTAACGCTATCAATCCTGCTGCCGGCTCTTGTCGCCCCTCTGAGGGCACAAGAGCCGCAACAACTTCCTGACTACACGGACGATTCGCAGTCGGTAGGCCTTGTGTTGAGCGGCGGCGGCTCCAAGGGCATCGCCCACATCGGTGTGATACAGGCTCTGGAAGACAACGACATCCCCATCGACTACATCACCGGCACTTCAATGGGTGCCATCGTGGGCGGCCTTTACGCCTGCGGATACACCCCCGACGAAATGCTTGAGCTCATACTCTCACGCGGATTCAGCTATTGGTCCACAGGCAAAATCGACCCCAACCTCACTTATTACTTCAACCGCGAGCCGGCCTCACCCACCATGCTGTTCGTGCCTATAGCCAGGAAAGACACCGCCTCAGCTGTACCCGAGTCGCTCAAATCGCCTCTCCCCATGAATTTTGCCATCGTACATCACTTTGCGGCCTATAAAGCACAGTGCGGAGGCGATTTAGACCGCCTGTTCGTGCCATTCCGATGCGTGGCCTCCGATGTGGCCGGCCACCGCAAGAAAGTACTCGACCACGGCTCGGTAGGCGACGCCATACGTGCATCCATGTCCTTCCCCATCGTATTCCAGCCCACAGTCATCGACAGCACAACGCTCTACGACGGCGGCATCTACGACAATTTTCCCGTCGACGTGATGCGGCGCACATTCGCACCCTCGATCATGATCGGCGTCACCGTCAATACTCCCACCACCGGACCTCAGACATCCTTCATGGATCAGCTCGAAAACCTCATCATACAGAACAACGACTACTCCCTGCCCTCCGACGAAGGCATCAAGATGCACATCGACCTGCACCAATTCGGTCTGCTCGACTTCCCCAAGGCTCGTCAGATATACCAGATAGGCTACGATCATGCAATGGCCATGATGGACTCGATCAAAGCACGCGTCAAGGGGCGCATGCCGGCCTCGACGCGCCGCCTTCAGCGTGCCGTATTCAAGGCACGCTCGCCATATGTACGCTTCGACCGTGTCAACGTGTCAGGCGGCACGCCTCGCCAGAACGAATACCTGCGCTACCTCTTCCGCCCGGCGGCCGGCTCTGATACCATAGGCATTGCCCGTGCCCGCGACGCCTTCTACCGAGCCATCTCGTCCGGCAAGCTCCGCGACCTCGGTGCCCATGCCACCTGCAACGACTCCACCGGCCTCTTCACTCTCGATCTCAAAGCCGCCGTCAAAGGCAGCTTCAAGGTAGGCTTCGGCGGATACATCACCTCCTCGACAAACAGCTACATCTACCTCTCGGCCGGCTACTCATCACTCAGCTTCCGCAGCCTCAACGCAGGCGTCAACGCATGGATCGGCCAAAGCACCATGGCAGGCGCTTTCAACGGCCGCATCTACCTCCACACCCCCCTCCCCTCAGCCATCGGCGTCGAGGCCGTAGTATCACGGCAGAAATATTACGAGACCGAGCACATGTTCTACGATGACAAAAATCCGACATTCATCATCGGGCACGAATACTTCGGACGCGTGAAATGGAGCGTGGCCACAGGACGCCTCGGGGCACTCGACATCGGAGCCGGATACGGATCGCTGCGTACATCTTACTTCCGCGACAATACCCTCGACAGCTACGACCGCGGACGCGACCACAGCACATACGACATCGGCCAGATTTTCGTACGGTATACCTCATCCACACTCGACGACGAAAACTACCCCACCGCCGGACACGCCTACAATTTCACCGCTATGGGCATCACAGGCCGCAATAAACTCACCGGCTCCACACACGACTCCCGCAACGTGAAATGGCTCCAGGGCGAAGTTCGCACGCGCAATTTCTTCACACTCTGCGATAAATTCTCCCTCGGCCTCGAGAGCGACGTCCTCCTCTCCACCCGCCCGCTCCCGGCCACCTACAGCGCCGCCATATCCACCGCCCCGGCCTTCACCCCCACCCCGGCGGCCGGCAATTCGTTCAACGCCACCTTCCGAGCATATAGTTTCGGCGCTGCCGGCCTCATCCCCGTATGGCGCATCAGCAGCTCACTTTCGGCCCGCGTGGGCGCCTACGCCTTCATACCCGTGCACAAGATATACGAAATCGACGATACTGACCTACCACGCAAGGGCAAGCTGCTCAGCAATCCCGAGGCCTTCGCCGAGGCAGCCGTCACATACCGCTTCCCCTTCGCCTCCATATCAGGCTACGCCAACTATGCCACCCTGCCAGGCGACAAATGGCACGTAGGCATATCATTCGGCATCTTCATCCTTCCACCATCATTCTTACGCTGAAAGCATGAATAAAGTGATACTCTGCGGCTTCGTAGGAGCCGACCCCAAGATACGCTACATAGGCGAACGCCCCATCGCCGAATTTTCACTCGCCACACGCGAGCCGGCCCGCAAACGTCCCGACGGCACCACAATACCCGAGCTTACCGAATGGCACAACATCGTCATGCACGACGCCCATGCCGATTTCGCCTCCAACTATATCCGGAAAGGCTCCCGCCTGCTCCTCGAAGGCAAACTCCGCACCCGCATCTGGGAAGACCGCAACACCATCAAACGGTCTATCACAGAGATT
Source organism: uncultured Bacteroidales bacterium (assembly GCA_947646295.1). Classification (GTDB taxonomy): domain Bacteria; phylum Bacteroidota; class Bacteroidia; order Bacteroidales; family Muribaculaceae; genus CAG-873. Next base: position 554 of record CANSGE010000152.1, on the reverse strand, counting down.
TACGTCACCTCATTCGAGATGCTCCCCCGCTCATGACATAAACTATCATAAAAAATGTGACACGCCCCAAAAAAGGGCGTGTTTTCGTCATACTAATCTAAAAATTTTGTAACTTTGCACTGACGTTTCCGCAAAGGATTTGTTATCGCAATGCATACACTAACTTTACATAAAAAGTAACAACAATGAAAATTGAAAAAATCATCGGTCGTGAAGTCCTTGACTCACGTGGCAATCCTACCGTAGAAGTTGACGTAATCCTCGAATCCGGCGCAAAAGGCCGCGCTTCCGTTCCCTCCGGCGCATCTACCGGCGTAAACGAAGCTCTCGAGCTCCGCGACGGCGACAAGAGCCGCTACATGGGCAAAGGCGTTACCAAAGCCGTAGCCAACGTCAACGGCCCCATCGCTGAAGCTCTCGTAGGCATGAGCGCTCTCGATCAGATCGCTATCGACGAAAAGATGCTCGCACTCGACGGTACCCCCACAAAGAGCAACCTCGGCGCCAACGCCATCCTCGGCGTTTCGCTCGCTGTAGCTAAGGCTGCTGCCGAC
>CANSGE010000151.1 GCA_947646295.1 uncultured Bacteroidales bacterium | reverse complement strand
ACCTGCCCGGCGGCCTCAGCCCCGACGATTCCGCCCGCTTCGTGAAGGCTTACGTCAACTCGTGGATCGACGCGCATCTGGTATCGGAGATAGCATCATCAGCCATCGACATGGAGCAGATCGACCGCCTCACCGACGAATACCGCAATGAGCTCATACTGCGCCAATACGCCCGCAAGATGTACGAGACCCATGCCCCGGCCATCCCCGAAGATTCGCTGCGCGCCTATTACGAGGCACACAAGGAGGAGTTCCGGCTGAAGAGTCCGCTCGTGCGCGGGGTATATCTCAAAGTGCCCGACGATGCCGCCAAGCTCCGCACTATCAGGCGTCTGTATCTCTCCGACAAGCCGGCCGACATCGACAAACTCGAAAAAGAGGTGCTCGGCTCAGCCATCCACTACGACTATTTCCGCGACCACTGGGTCGACTGGGTGCAGATCGAGACCCGCATCCCCGCCGACTTCGGAGCCGTGCCATCGCAGTGGCCAGCCAAAGGACGCTCCCTCGACACATCATCGGGAGGCTTCACCTACCTGCTGCACGTCACCGACCTGCTCCCGGCCGGCAGCACCGCCCCCTACGAAAACTCGCGCGACGAAATCCTGCGCCGCATGATAGCGCCCAACCGCCGCGCGTATGAGACCACTCTGCTGCGCCAGCTGCGCGACGAAGCCATCAAAAACGATAAAGCGGCCATCAACGGAGATTTTTAAGCATCCCCGCGTCACATTCCGGCATTTCATACGTCATATATAAAAATAGATAAACCATATTCCCTGATGAAAAAGCTAATACCCGTATTGCTTGCAGCCACCACGGCCCTCACGGCTTCCGCCGCCGACGCGCCTCTGTGGCTGCGTAACGTAGCCATCTCACCCGATGGCTCGACCATTGCTTTCACATTCCGTGGCGACATCTTCACAGTACCGGCCACGGGTGGCGCCGCACGGCAGCTCACCACCGACAAGGCTTATGACACCGCTCCCGTATGGAGTCCGGACGGCTCCACCATAGCCTTCTCCAGCAACCGCGACGGCTCCACCGACGTCTTCATCATACCGGCCGCGGGCGGCACAGCGCGCAAGCTCACCACCCACTCCGGCTCCGAGACGCCGTTGGCGTGGCTCAACGACTCGACGGTGCTCTTCACCTCATCGTTGCTCCCATCCCCTACCACGCTACGCCCCTCCGGCTCGCAGGTCTACACCGTGACTACCGCCGGCTCACGGCCTAAACTTTTCTCATCGACCCCGATGCGAAGCGTCTCCGTCAACCCCACCGACGGCACCCTGCTCTACCAGGATATCAAAGGCTTCGAGAATGCTTTCCGCAAGCATGAGCGCTCATCGGGCACGGGCGACGTATGGGTCATCGACGCCGATGGACATCACAAGAAACTCACATCGTTCAACGGCAACGACCTCAACCCCGTATGGACCGGCGGCGATACATTCGCCTTCCTCTCCGAGCAAGCCAACGGCACACTTAACATCCTGAGCCGCTCCACATCCAACGCCGACGCGCGCGCACTGACATCATTTGACCGTCACCCCGTGCGCTCACTCTCTGCCACGCCCGACGGCCGCCGCATGGCCTTCAGCTGGGATGGCGAGATTTACACCCTCACTCCGGGCGCCATGCCGCAGAAAGTAGCCGTCGACATCATAGCCGATGATTACGACAAAGATCGTGTATTCTCCACCCGTACATCAGGCGCCACATGTATGGAGCCGGCCCCCGATGGCAAGGAAATCGCATTCGTTGTGCGTGGCGAGGTGTATACCACCTCAGTGGAATATCCCACCACAAAACGCATCACCAACACCTCCGGCCAGGAGCGCAACGTGACATACAAATCCGACGGCCGCACCCTCGTGTACGACAGCGAGCGCGACGGTCTGTGGCAACTTTTCGCCGCCACGATCAAGAATCCCGACGAAAAGTCCTTCACTTACGCCACCGACATCGAGGAGACCCTGCTGTACAAATCCGACAAGGCAGCCCAGCAGCCCGTTTTCAGCCCCGACGGCAAGAAAGTGGCCTTCCTCGAAGACCGCACCACCCTGCGCGTGCTTGATTTCGACACCAAGGCGGTGAATACAGCGCTCGAGGGTAAATACAATTACTCATATCAGGATGGCGATCTCACATTCCGCTGGAGTCCCGACAGCCGCTGGCTGCTCGTGGATTATATCGGCGAGGGCGGATGGAACAACTCCGACATAGCTATGGTGCGCGCCGACGGCTCTGAAGTGATCGACCTCACCCGCAGCGGATACTCCGACGCAAATCCGCGCTGGGCACTCGATGGCGAGGCGCTCATCTGGGAATCCAACAAGTACGGCATGAAGAACCACGGCAGCTGGGGCGCTCAGTTTGATGTGATGTTCATGGCCCTCACTCCCGAAGCCCTCGATAAGCTACGCCTCACCGAAGAAGAGGCCAAACTCGCCGAAGAAGCCGACAAAGCTAAAAAAGACGACGAAAGCGGCGACGACAAAAAGGATAAGAAATCCAAAAAAGACAAGAAAAACAAGAAAGACAAAAAGGACAAAGACGAGGCCAGGCCCGAAATCAAATACGACTTCGCCAACCGCGACCTGCGCACTCTGCGCATCACTCCGATGTCGGCCCACATCGGCGACTTCCTCCTCTCCAAAGACGGCGACAAGCTATACTATGTAGCTGTGGATCCGGCCGGCGACGCCAACCTCATGGTATGCGATCTGCGCGAAGACGAGACCACCGTGCTTGCCAAAGGTGTGAGCGGCGCAATAGTGCCCGATGCCGAGATGGCCAATATCTTCATGATCTCGCGCAAAGGTCTCTCAAAGATCAACCTCGAAAGCGGCAAGACCACCCCTATCGCCTTCGAAGCCGAATATGACCGCCATCCCTCTCTCGAACGCGAATATATCTATGACCACATGCTCAGCCAGGTACGCGACAAATTCTATGACAAGAACCTGCACAACGTGGACTGGAGCGCATATGGCGAAGATTACCGCAAATTCCTCCCGTATATCAACAATAATGAGGATTTCGCCATACTGCTCAGTGAAATACTCGGCGAGCTCAACGCATCGCACACCGGCGGCCGTTACTACGGCGATATGGAATACAGCACCGCGAGCCTCGGAGCATTTTTCGACGAATCATACCAGGGCGACGGTCTCAAAGTGGCCGAAGTGATCGCCGGCGGTCCGCTCTCCACAGCCAAGGCTGCCGTCAAGGCCGGTGATGTCATCACTGCCATCAACGGTACCGCCATCAAGGCCGGCGAGGATTATTACCCGCTGCTGCGTGGCAAATCAGGCAAACGCACACGCCTGACATTGGCCGACGGACGCAACATCGAGGTAAAACCTATCAGCCGGGGCCGCGAGGCTGATCTGCTATACAAGCGCTGGGTACGCCGCAACGAGGCTATCGTCGATTCAGTATCGGGCGGCCGCATCGGCTACGTACACGTCGAGGGCATGGACGACGAAAGTTTCCGCACCGTATACTCCAACTTGCTCGGCAAATACCGCAACTGCGACGCCGTGGTAGTGGATACCCGCTGGAACGGCGGCGGCTGGCTCCACAACGACATCGCCCAGCTCCTGAGCGGTCAGGCCTACATACGCTGGACTCCGCGCGACCAATACATCGGCACCGAGCCTTACTCGCAGTGGTGCAAGCCGTCGGCAATGCTCGTCAACGAAGCCAACTACTCCGATGCCCACGGCACGCCATGGGTGTATCAGACCCTGAAAATCGGCGACCTCGTGGGTGCGCCCGTACCCGGCACGATGACAGCCGTATGGTGGGAATCGCAGATTGATCCCTCGATCGTGTTCGGTATTCCGCAGGTCACCTCCCGCGATATGCAGGGCAATGTGCTCGAAAACCGCCAGCTCAATCCCGACATCGAAGTGTACAATACTCCCGAAGGTGTGGAATCGGGCCATGACGAGCAACTCATCACAGCCGTACGTCACCTCCTCGAACAGGTCGACAAGAAGTAAGCGCTGCAAGAGAGCGATTAAAACACTCTGAATCTCATCCCGGCTGCAACCGACTGTGCGGACACGCATGGCCGGTTGCAGTCTCATTTTTTACCGGCTGAGATGTGCGGGCGGGCGGCTGAGGTGTGATTTTTGAAGAAGACCTTGACACGTTGCGGCGGTGCAGACTTCCGCTTGCCGCGGACGCGGTTGATATATCGCTGCCGGCGTTCGGGCGATTTGGGCGGCTGTATCCCCGGACGCGGCGCTGATTGCAGTGTAGTGACCCGCGGAGCATCGAGGTCAGGGAAGATCGGTGCGGGTATATCCCGGGGCGCAGGAGTTTCCTCAATATGTGCTGCCACGGTATCGCATGGCTCCGCATCGGCTACCACGGGAGAGGCTGACACAGCGACTTCGGGAGCCGGGCTGGCCTCTTTGGGAGCGGCCTTGCACTTGGGCTTCGACACGAATTGCATGCACAGCGTATACAAGGCATCGGCGCCGGCGGAGAGTCCCGTAGGCTCCACGCCGAACAGCTCATGTGCCATGATGGCCTGATATACTTCGCCCGCAAGGGCACAATCTGCCTTGGCAAGCGCCTCGGCCACTATCTGAGGAAATTTAATAACGGTAGATTTCATCTTTATTTGCAATTACGAAATTATTGATGATGCAAAGATAAAATATAAAATGTGTTTACGCAAGTATAATTGGTAGCATTATACCAAATATTTTTTACTATGCACCCTCAAATATCTGTGTTTGTGGTACTTGTAGAGTTTTTGCGATTTCATATTTTTTGACCAAAAAACATAATGCAGCCGCGCGAGCCGCAGCGGAGCGACAATACAATGCTCCATAAATGTGCAAAAAACTATAAAAAATTAATATTTGTCAAAATGGACGTATTGCTATCTGAAAAAAATATTATATCTTTGTGGCAACAGATTCCGCCACGCTTAGGCTTTGCATGCGTACCCAGGCGGAACTTTTATTTTTTATACCGTGAATTATTCTAAACAACCTATTGACTACAAAGATCAAATCAGCATCTTGCAGAGTCGCGGACTGATTGTCAATAATCCTCAGTTTGCTTATGAACAATTGGCTATTATAAGCTATTTCCGCCTCGCAAGTTATTGGCGTCCGATGGAAGCAGACAAGAACGCACACACCTTTAAACCGGGAAGTTCGTTTGAAAATGCTGTAAAGTTGTACTATTTCGATAAGCAATTCAGAGCGCTTCTTTTCTCAGTGATACAGAGTATTGAGATAGCATTACCCACAAAGATGATACACCACGTTTCCATGAAGTATGGTGCATTTTGGTTTATCAATCCTGCGTTAGCGTTCAATTCATCCTTATTCACTACTAATCTACTTCATGTCAAGAATGAGATATCACGTTCCAAAGAGGATTTCATTCAAGATCATTTTGCGAAATATACATCTCCAGATATTCCACCTGCATGGAAAACACTGGAAGTGGTGACATTCGGGACACTGTCAAAACTATATTTCAATCTCAACGACAACCATATCAAGAAAGTGATTGCATCGGAATTTAACTTACCACACCGCAAATTTCTTGACAGTTGGATTAAGAGTATGGCAGTTCTTAGAAACATCATTGCACATCATGCACGCTTGTGGAACAGAAATTTTCCGAGTATTCCACTATTGCCACGGCATTTGCCATATCCATGGGTAGAAATATCCGGACTTTTGACCCAAAAGATATATCCACAATTGTGTGTTTTGGCCTATTTGGAGAATGCAATTCATCCCGTCAACTCATTTGTCAAAGAGCTAAAACTACTGCTCTGCAAATACCCAAACGTGGATGTAGCTGCCATGGGATTCCCCGAAGATTGGGAAATTCAACCTCTTTGGACAAGTTTGTAGATACCATTCGTCGGGAGTCTGGGCTCTCAGGCAGGAATGGGCGTGCCGGAGGCCAATTGAA
>CANSGE010000150.1 GCA_947646295.1 uncultured Bacteroidales bacterium | reverse complement strand
TATCACTGTGCATGGGACCGTTCTTTCATCGGCCGATGACGAACCATTAATCGGCGCGAGCGTGATTTCTGATGTCAAGGGGCTTGCAGGAGCTGCCACTGACATAGATGGTAATTTCGTGCTGACAGTTCCGGAGGGATCCTCTCTCATAGTTTCCTATGTAGGATATAAGACTAAAACGGTAAAAGCCGAATCACAGATGATAATATTTCTCGATGAAGATTCAGAATTATTGGACGAAGTGGTCGTGGTAGGTTATCAGACAATGAAAAAGGCTGATCTTACCGGTTCGGTCTCGGTGGTAAATACCAAATCGCTGGAAACATCCGCGGATACTGACCCTATGCGTGCATTGCAAGGCAAGGTCCCCGGCATGACAGTGTCGGCCAACGGCTCCCCGAGCGGAACAGGCTCGGTGCGTATCCGCGGTATTGGATCGTTCAATGCGTCGCAGGATCCTTTGTTTGTGATTGATGGTGTCCCGACAACGGCAACCTTGAACTCCCTCAACATGAATGACATTGAAAGCATGCAGGTGTTGAAGGACGCTGCCTCGGCCTCGATATACGGCTCGCGTGCCGCTAACGGTGTGATCATCATCACTACCAAGAAAGGTAAGGCCAACGGCGATAAAGTGAACGTCAGCTTCTCTGCCAATCTCACGGCACAATTCTATAATGGACAGTCCAAGATGAAACTCCTGGATACTCCCGGATATGCTACAGCAATGGCCCAGGCCGCCCTTAACGACGGGCTCGACCCCGTGGCCTATGCATCAAGCTACGGGCTCAACCTCAATGCTCCCTCGGGATATCCAATCTCGGTATACGACATTGCCACAGGACAATACAGGGATTATACCGTAGGAGGCTATTATGACGGGTTTATCAACTCCAAGCGCACTATGCTGATGGCTGATACTGACTGGCTCGACGAGATTTCCCGCACCGGCTTCTCCCAAAGCTATGACGCATCGGTATCAAAAGCTACCGACTCCTTCACAGCATTGTTCTCTCTGGGATACAAAAAGAACGAAGGTATCCTCAAATACACGAATTTCGAGAATATCTCGGCACGTATCAACACTTCTTTCAACATATCTCCGGTAGTATCCGTCGGTGAAAACTTCACACTCACCTATACTGACCAGGTGGATCTGCAGCCTCTTGAGAACGCGCTGAAAATGCCTTCGACGGTGCCCGTCTTTGAAACTGACGGTATAACATATGGCGGCCCTGTAGGAAGTATGGCCGACCGACAGAATCCTCTCCGCGAGCTTGCCTTCAATAAAAACAATGCCCTCAACGTGTGGCGTCTCTTCGGTAATGCCTATATCGATATCAAACCGATCAAGGGACTTGTACTGCGTTCAAACTTCGGTCTTGACTACGATGCCGCATTTATCCACTCTTACAATTATACCTTCCACAGTGATATCGTAAACAACGATACAAACTCTACCACCCTCTCTCAAGCCAATGATTCGAAATGGACATGGACAAATACGGCAAATTACAATTTCACACTGAAGAATGACCATAATTTCACAGTGCTTGCCGGTATGGAAATGTTCCGTCAGAGCCGCATTGATTTTTCCGGCTACAATGAGAATTATGATATCGAGACTCCGGATTATATGTATCCTGACGCTTCATCCGGCGTCGAACGTTCTACCGGCAACAAGTCGGCCTACGCGCTTGTATCATTTTTCGGGAAACTCGACTACAACTGGAAGAATCTTCTGCTGGCTTCCTTCACCATCCGTCACGACGGATCATCGCGCTTCGGCAGCAACAACCGTTACGGTACATTCCCTGCGGCCACTCTCGGCTACCGCATTTCCGAAAACCTCAAGAAAAATTGGCTGGATGATTTGAAAATCAGACTGTCGTGGGGTAAAACGGGTAATCAGGCGATCTCCAACACGGCCAGATATGCGCTCTATATAGCCGATTATGGCAGTGACCGCGTGACCTCCACCGCCTACGACCTGCTACTCCAGCAAAGTGGTATTTTCCCCTCCGGTTACTACGCGAGCCAGACCGCAAATCCCAACCTGAAGTGGGAGACTACGATCCAGTACAATGCCGGTATTGACTTCGGTTTGTTCAGAAGCCGCCTCACAGGCTCGCTCGATGCCTATATCAAAGATGTCAAGGATATGCTTATCATCCCGGCCTATCTTGGTTCGATGGGCGAAGGTGGCGCTTCATGGCTGAACGGCCCGTCGCTCCGCAACTGGGGTATGGAATTCCAGGTTGGATGGCGTGACGAACTTGCCTGCGGCCTCGGATACCGTGCATCGCTCAATCTTGATTTCTTCCGCAACAGAGTCACATATCTGCCGTCGACCACTACCGGCTCCTATGCCCATACAACCACGGAAAATCTCGTGGAGGCAAGACGTCCCTACGGCTCCATCGTGGGATATGTATTCGACGGGCTTTTCCAATCGCAGGAAGAAGTGCTCGCCTATGGCCAGGATAACGCCCGCGTCGGAGGCATGAAATATGCTGATATTAATGGCGACGGTAAGATTACCCCCGATGATCAGACCTGGATTTTTAATCCGGTACCCGATTTGTCATTTGGCCTTAACGTGGAGCTTTCTTATAAGAATTTCGACTTCCAGATGTTCTGGCAGGGTGTCCTCGGACAGGATGTATATAACAATCAGAAATTTCAAAACGACTTCTGGAGCGTCACTGACGCCGGCAGTAACAAGGGTGTCCGTGTACTTGACGGATGGTTGCCCGACGTCAACACATCATCTACTATCCCGATGCTCACTACCGACAATAAGGGTGACGAAGGACGCACCTCGTCATACTTTGTCGAAAACGGTTCGTATGCCAAGCTACGCACCCTGCAGATAGGCTACAGTCTTCCGTCAAAGGTCCTCTCAAATCTGCGTATGAGCAGAGCACGTGTCTATGTGTCGGGCCAGAATCTCCTTACAATCAAAAGCAGCAGCCTTACCTGCACTGATCCTGAAAATCCCAATTGGGCATATCCGATTCCGACCTCGGTATCATTCGGTGTACAGGTCGATTTCTAACTTAAAAAATCCAAAATCATGAAATCTATCAAAATATTACTTCTTTCCCTCCTTACGCTGGGGGCGACAGCGTGCGATGATTTTATCGACGTACCTCCTACCGGAGTGGTGGACGGCGATCTGGCGTATTCACAGCCTGACAAGATGGTGAATGCCGCATATGCCTCTCTGGGCGACTGTTGGTACAGCTATCCGTTCAACCTTTGGCCCTATGGCGATCTCAGCTCTGATGATTGTCTCAAAGGCGGTGGTGGCACCACTGATACCGGTTATCATCCTATGGAGATATGGTCGACTCTGACGTCGACTCCCGGCGAGCTCGACGAACTGTGGTATCGTCTGTACTGCAATATCTCGCGTTGCAACAGGGCGTTGGTAGCTCTCAGCGAGTCAGGTGTGGAAACTCTGGGCGAGAAAACGGCCGCTCAGCGTGTCGGTGAAGTTCACTTCCTGCGTGGACACAGCTACTTCAAGTTGCTCACGATGTTCCGTCAGATTCCCTGGATCGACGAAGAGGTATTTAAAAACAGCACTCAGGAGCAGACCCCCAACAATCAGTACACTTACGAAGAATTGTTTGAAAAGGTTATCCATGAATTTGAGCTCGCGTATGAAGCCCTTCCCGATGAAGTGGAAGATGGAGGCGGTCGTGCCAACCGCATCGCGGCGGCCGCTTATCTGGCCAAATGCTATCTGACACTCGCGTGGGGTGACGGTTACGAAGCGTCGAATGGCGTCGACTTCATCAACGAAGACTATATGAAGAAAGTAGTGGAATATACTGAAGTGGTCAAGAACTCCCGCTATACTTATCTTGCTGATTTCGGTGATATCTTCCTGCCGGAGTACAAGAACAGTGCAGAATCAGTCTTCGCCGTGCAGACCTCGCAATACACCGAAGACAATACGCGCTACGGCCGTGCCAACTGGTCGAATATGCTCAACGGCTGCTGGGGAATGTGGTCGTGCGGATGGGATTTCCACAAGCCGTCGCAGAACCTCGTGAATGCCTATAAGACCAAAAACGGTCTTCCGATGTTTGATGACTATGACAAGACTGATGAATATCCTGTCAACGGAGTCGCCTCTGACCAGAAATGGGATCCGCGTTTGTTCCACACCGTCGGCATGCCGACTTTCCCGTACAAGTATGAGGCTGAATATATGATGACCACCGAAAATTCGCGCACCCCCAATACTTACGGCTTCTATACATCGCTTAAAGATGTACCGCAGCGCAGTGCAGGCGAGACATTCGATGGCTCCTGGCAGGCTTTCGCGATGAACGACTACGTATTCCGCTACACCGACGTGATGCTGATGCGTGCCGAGGCTCTTATCGAATTGGGGCAGCTTGAAGAAGCCCGTGGTATCGTGAACGACATCCGCCAGCGTGCCGCCAATTCTATCGACAAGCATATCGGCTATGCTAAAGATTATTGCGAGATAGCCCTCTATTCCTCAAGTGATTTCAGTAATAAAGACAAGGCTCGTACGCGTCTGCGCTGGGAGCGGCGTCTTGAAATGGCAATGGAAAGCAGCCGCTATTTCGATCTCCGTCGCTGGGGTGTGGCTTCGACTGTGCTGAACGCATATTTTGAGAAAGAGAAAAATTCAAGCTACGAGGGTGTCAAGTATGGGCAGTATTACCAGGACGCCCACTACACTCCGGGTAAGAATGAGTTTTATCCCATCCCCTACAACCAGCTCTACTATGTGCCGGGCCTATACGTTCAGAACAAAGGATATAACTAATTCAAAAATCAATACTCAGATATGAAAAAGATACAATATATTATCCTTGCGTTGCTGACGATATTCGCAGTGGGCGCATGCCAGGATAAAGACTATGACATAGCATCGCCGGTGCTTTCGCCCATTGAGGCCGACCAAATCACCGGACAGCTGGTGGGTGACGATTACGTGTGGACATGGAACACATCGGGCAACTACAGCATGGAAGTGAGCCGTTACGACAACGGTACATTTGTGGGGGCTGAGACTGTGCAGGGCAATGCATACACGCATAAGTCGATGGATACCAATATTGAATACACTTACGTATTCAAGCTCTCGGACGGCACCAATGTATCACTCGGCACAATCAAGAAGTATATACGCGAAGGTGCGTCAAAGATGTCGGGTATCACGATGGCCCAGATCGAAAAAGATGGCGGATATGACGCCAAAGTAGAGTGGGAGGCAAATAAAAGTGCCGAGTCTATTGCTCTTACTGCTACAAATGGCTCCTATATAATTAATGAGACACTTGACGGAAACGCGACGGAATATACCATTCCCGATGTGAATTTTGGTGACGAATGGACAGTGACCCTCATCGCCGGCAATAGCAAAGGTGCATCATTGCCTGTGACAGCATCTTTGAAAATCGGCAAAACGGCTGTGGGATTCCTGAGCGTTTACCCCACGCCTGAAATTCTGATCGCTGACGGAGATGATGATGAAGCTTCCGCATGGCTTTGGCTGCATGAGGAGTATCCAACAGCCCGGTATGTATATTTCGGAGATATTACCTCAGCCGCTGACATTGAACAGTTTCGCGTACTTTTCTGGCTGCGGGATCTGGAGGGAGTGAGCGAAAGTGAAGTTTTCACTATGCCGCAGGTGGTGGACGACGCTACCCGGTACATAAAGCAATGGTATACCGAGGGTGGTAATCTACTCTTATGGAGTCACGCTACCGTATACGTGGGAGTCCTGGGACGTGTGGAAATGGATATGCTCAAAAACAATGACCATGCTATCGGTACCGGCGAGGGCGGATACAACGGAGATGTCTGGAATATGGCCGTTTCGCTCAATCCCGGCAGTCAGTTTACGAAAGACCACTCTACACATCCCATTTACAAGGGGCTTACCATTACCTCTAATGACAGATGCAAACTCGTACCCTTCAAGGGTGCCGGATGG
>CANSGE010000149.1 GCA_947646295.1 uncultured Bacteroidales bacterium | reverse complement strand
ATCATACATCCGCTCGCGCGTACATTATTTATATAAGATAACCGCGCTGCCGAATCGAGAGTCGCAGGCGCTGTTATGAAGTCAATATCGGCCGACCGCATCTGAGGCGCCACACTCGCATCAGCTGTCTCAATTCCGATGACAGCTTCCGGACCGAGCTCCTCACGCAGTGACATTGGCGTGGCGTCGGGGTGCTGGATCATGTATTCGCGGCTGAGACGCACGCCGTGCATGCCCAGCTCACGCGCGAGGTCAGGCCGGTCGTCTACGGTGAGGAAAATACCGTCGCGACGGCACATTTCCATAACATCCGGTACGATGGCTTCCTTGATTTCATCATCCGACATATCTGGCAGATGAAGGCTTATCCATGTGCAGCCTCCTTCGATTGCCATCTGTGCCAATTCCGCTACCGAGTAGCGGGCGTTTTGTGTCAATATATACAGTAACATAATATTGTCTTTTTTACAAAAGTACAAAAATTTTCGTACCTTTGCATAAATTTTTAGCATAAGAATCTAAAGAAAAACAAACATGGCAAAAATCGGATCAGTAATGACCCCTGTAGGCTGCAAGGCTCTGCTGCTCGGCAGCGGAGAATTGGGCAAGGAAGTAGCAATCGAACTGCAGCGTTTCGGCGTCGAAGTCATAGCATGCGACAAGTATCCCGGAGCACCCGCTATGCAGGTAGCTCACCGTGATTACGTCTTCAATATGCTTGATGGTGAAGAACTCCGTCGTGTCGTCGAGGCCGAACGGCCTGATCATATCATTCCCGAGGTCGAGGCAATCGCTACAAAGACTCTGGTCGAACTCGAGAAAGAAGGCTATAATGTGACTCCCACCGCCCGCGCCGCATATCTTACGATGAACCGCGAAGGTATCCGCCGCCTGGCAGCCGAAGAGCTCGGGTTGCCGACTTCGCCATACCGTTTTGCCGATACACGCGAGGAGTTTGAGAAAGCTATCGAGACAATTGGTCTTCCCTGCGTGGTAAAACCCGTCATGAGTTCGTCGGGCCACGGCCAGTCAACCGTGCGTACGCCCGAAGATATCGACAAGGCTTGGCATTGCGCACAGGAAGGCGGACGTGCAGGCGCCGGACGTGTGATCGTAGAAGGTTTCGTGGATTTCGACTATGAGATCACCCTTCTCACCGTACGCTCTGTAGCCGGCACCTCGTACTGCGAACCGATCGGCCACATTCAGGTCAACGGTGACTACCGTTTCTCATGGCAGCCTCAGCCTATGTCGCCGGTTGCTTTGGAGAAGGCACGCGAAATTGCCTGCAAAATCACAGATGCTCTTGGTGGCTATGGTATCTTCGGCGTAGAACTTTTCATAAAAGGCGACGAAGTAATATTCAGCGAAGTTTCACCGCGTCCGCATGATACCGGTATGGTGACGATGATTTCCCAGGATATGAGCGAATTTGCACTTCACGCACGCGCTCTCCTCGGATTGCCCGTACCTGCCATACGTTTCTTCGGACCGTCGGCTTCAATGGCTATCGTAGTGGAAGGCGATACCGACAAAATCGAGATGGAAAATCTTGAAGAGGTATTGGCTGAACCGGGCGTGCAGATGCGTATTTTCGGCAAGCCGGAAATCAAAGGCCACCGTCGTATGGGCGTGCTGCTCGCGACGGACGAGACCGTTGAGGCCGCGCTCGAAAAAGTAAAACGTGCCTACGCTAAGCTCAACGTCACTGTACATCCCAGATAAGCACTGACTATCATCAAGATATCGAAAATAGGGGACGCCCGTATGGAGCGCCCCCTATTGTTTGATATAGAGAAATAATTTTATCCGATCTGTGAGGCCATCGCAATAGCACTCAGACGATGTTCGAGTTCGGTGGAGCTGAGGCGGGTCGTGAGTTTGCCACGGTGTGCGATGGAGATATTACCGGTCTCCTCAGATACGACGACCGCCACGGCATCAGTAGCCTGCGCGATGCCGAGAGCGGACCGGTGACGCAATCCCATGTAACGCGGCACATCGCTATCATGGCTCACAGGCAGAATACAGCCGGCTGCTTCGATACGACCATGAGCAAGTATCATCGCGCCGTCATGCAAAGGCGAATTTTTGAAAAAGATGTTCTCGATGAGCCGTGTATTGACCTCGGCGTCGATCATATCACCCGTCTTTGCATAGTTGTCGAGCGGGATGCTCTGCTCAATGACTATCAACGCACCCGTTTTGGTTTTGCTCATACTCATACATGCGTATACGACCGGCATGACCCATGCTGTGGCATTGGCATCGAGCGACTCTTTGTGATGATGAAATATTTTGGCAAGAAATCTCCATCGCCGGTGCGATCCAAGCTCCACGAGGAAGCGTTTGATCTGGTCTTGAAACAAAATCACCAATATCAACAGGCCGATACTCATGAATTTATCGAGAATCGTGCCTATGAGCCGCATGGCGAAAATCTCACTTGCGAGCACCCACACAACAATAAAGGCCATCACACCATAGAAAATGTTGATGGTGCCCGACTCCTTCATCAGGCGGTAGATATAGTAGAGCAACAGCGCTACGAGCAGGATATCTATGATATCTTTAATTCCGAATGAAGGCACGGCGGAAGGATTTTCAGGAGATACTTAGATTGATTTTACGTAGATATCGACAGCCTGACGGGCAGCTTTGACGTCATGTACACGCAAAATGGCTGCCCCGCGGTCGAGGGAGAGTGTATTGAGCACAGTGGTGCCGTTGAGGGCGTCGTCTGTCGAGACATTGAGAAATTTCGTAATCATCGACTTACGCGAGAAGCCTACCAGCACCGGGCGATGGAAAAGCCCGAAGAGCTTGAGGTCGCGCACAAGCTGATAATTCTGATCAAGAGTCTTGCTGAATCCGAAGCAGGGATCTATAATCACATCGGCCACACCCATCAGAGCAAGTTGCTGGAGACGGTCGCCCAATTCAGAGAGTACGTCACGAGTGACATCTTCATATGTGGTGAAGTCCATCATATCGGCAGGGGTGCCGCGCATATGCCCGAGGATATACGGTACATGCAGGTCAGCCACGGTCTCAAACATCATTGGGTCAAGATTGCCGCCGGCAACGTCGTTGATGATATCCGCACCACATTCCTCCACGGCTTTGCGGG
The DNA here is from genome assembly GCA_947646295.1 of uncultured Bacteroidales bacterium. GTDB lineage: Bacteria > Bacteroidota > Bacteroidia > Bacteroidales > Muribaculaceae > CAG-873. The sequence continues at coordinate 2,863 of CANSGE010000149.1, read as the reverse complement.
CGACGTCAGCGCGGAAAGTATCGACCGACACAGGAATTTGAGGAGCAATCGCCTTGACGGTAGCTATGGCAGGACGGAGACGCTCGATTTCTTCATCGGCACTCACTTCAGCCGCGCCGGGGCGTGTGGAATACGCTCCGATATCAAAGATATCGACCCCGTCGGCCACCATTGAAGCTGCCCGGGCTGCAATCGAAGCTACGTCAGGTGTACGTGAGCCTTCAAAAAATGAATCGGGCGTCACGTTGATTATACCCATCACCTGCGGACGGGTATATTCAACGAGCTGGCCACGTATATTGAGTGAAAACGGAGTCATTATCGGTTGGCGCGTTTACGCTCGATTTCATCGAGGATTATCTTACGCAGACGGATGTGATGGGGAGTTACTTCCACATATTCGTCCTCTTTGATATATTCGAGAGCTTCTTCAAGGCTGAAAACGACCGGGGGCACAATTCGGGCCTTGTCATCGGCGCCTGAAGCACGCATATTGGTGAGTTTTTTCGACTTGGTCACGTTTACAACGATGTCGTTTTCCTTGGCGTTCTCGCCCACTACCTGTCCGGCATAAACCTCTTCCTGCGGGAAGATGAAGAAGCGTCCGCGATCCTGAAGCTTGTCTATCGCATAAGCGTAGGCTGTACCGGCTTCGAGAGCGATGAGCGAGCCATTGACACGGCGTTCGATATCGCCTTTCCAAGGTTGGTATTCGAGGAAACGGTGGGCCATGATGGCCTCGCCTGCCGATGCTGTGAGCACATTGTTGCGCAGGCCGATGATGCCGCGTGATGGTATCTGGAATTCGAGATGCACGCGATCGCCTTGAGCTGTCATTGACAACATCTCACCTTTGCGGCGTGTCACCATATCAATGATTTTTGAAGCGTATTCTTCAGTGACATTGATGGTGAGCAATTCCACAGGTTCGCATTTTTTACCGTCGATTTCCTTGATGATTACCTGAGGCTGGCCTACCTGAAGTTCGTATCCTTCGCGGCGCATGGTCTCGATGAGCACCGAGAGGTGGAGCACACCGCGGCCAAATACCGACCATACGTCGCGAGCCGGGTCTTTGTGCACGCGCAGGGCAAGGTTGCGGTCGAGCTCCTTGGTAAGACGATCGCCTATGTGACGCGATGTGACAAATTTGCCGTCGCGGCCGAAAAACGGGCTGTCGTTGATTGTAAAGGTCATCGACATCGTAGGTTCATCAATTGCGATGCGGGGGAGGGGCTCGGGATTGTTCACATCAGCAATAGTGTCGCCGATTTCAAAATCCTCGATACCAACAAGCGCACAGATATCGCCGCTCGAAACTTCGGATACCTTCTTGCGACCCATACCCTCGAAAGTATGGAGCTCCTTGATGCGCTGCTTTACGACAGAGCCGTCGCGTTTGCAAAGAGCTATCTCCATGCCTTCACGCAAGGTGCCGCGGTGAACGCGTCCGATGGCGATGCGTCCGACGTAGCTCGAGAAGTCGAGCGAGGTAATGAGCATCTGGGCGTCACCCTCATATGTGGTGGGGGCTGGGATGTGTTCGATGATAGCGTCGAGCAACGGCAGGATATTATCAGTAGGCTGCTCATAGTCGGTGCTCATCCAGCCATTTTTGGCAGAGCCGAATATTGTGGGGAAATCGAGCTGGTCCTCAGTAGCATCGAGGCTGTACATGAGGTCGAAAACCATATCCTGCACCTCTGCAGGACGGCAATTGGGCTTATCGACTTTATTGACTACCACTACCGGTTTGAGGCCAATCTGAATAGCCTTCTGGAGCACAAAGCGTGTCTGCGGCATGGGGCCTTCAAAGGCATCCACAAGCAGGAGGCAGCCGTCGGCCATATTGAGCACACGTTCTACCTCACCGCCAAAGTCGGCGTGTCCGGGAGTGTCGATGATATTGATTTTTGTACCTTTGTAATTGATGGAAACGTTCTTGGAGAGAATTGTGATGCCGCGTTCGCGCTCGAGATCATTATTATCAAGAATGAGTTCGCCTGTTGACTGATTGTCGCGGAACAGATGACCGGCGAGGAGCATTTTGTCGACTAATGTCGTTTTGCCGTGGTCGACGTGGGCGATGATGGCGATGTTGCGGATTTGTTGCATTAAACTAATTAAATTACATTAATTAAAGACCTTTTTACACAGCTGCTGAAGCTGTCAAGGCTTATTTTTTACCCGACTGCAAAGTTAGCAATTTTTTTTGAACTTACAGCTGCAATGAGTTGTTAAACTAATGTACAATTTAACGTCCAACCATAAAAAATACTACAATTATGAAAGAAATAGCACTTACAGGCAGCAATTGTCATATATTCGCTGAAGTTCTCTCGGCATTACTTCACAGAGGTGTCGCAGTACACGCTTATGTCACCTACCCCGAACGTCTCATGCTTGATGACGTCGATCTCACAGTATCACGCCTTGATGTGGATGACCATGAGAGGCTTGTAAAGGATTTCGAAGGATATCACGACGTGATCCTGACCTACAACGATGATCAGACGGATGTGGAATCCAATGACTTCACACTTCATCATTACAAAGACATGGTCAACGCAGCCCGCGAAGCCGGTGTATCGCGTCTGATTGTGGTTGGCTCTCCGGAGGCAGCTGCATTCTTCCTCGGCGATCTCCGTCGCGAAAAAGACCTCGACTGGGTATTCATATCCACCGAAGGCGACTATGCCGACCGTGCCGCGCGCGAAATCGTAGCGCCACAATATCATCGTGAAGAAATAGAAGCTTAAGCCGGTTACCGGCCAATCTATGGCAGGATGTGCGAAAAACGCACATCCTGCTTTTTATTATCATTTTTTACGAACTATTTACTGTGTGTCACGTTAATATATCT
>CANSGE010000148.1 GCA_947646295.1 uncultured Bacteroidales bacterium | reverse complement strand
GCTGATAGCCGCCCTGCTGACGCTGCTGGTATCCGCCCTGGCGCTGCTGATAGCCGCCCTGCTGACGCTGCTGGTATCCGCCCTGGCGCTGCTGATAGCCGCCCTGCTGACGCTGCTGGTATCCGCCCTGGCGCTGCTGATAGCCCTGGGGACGGGGACGATAGCCGGTGTTATTTTCCTGTGACTGTTCGGTCGACTGTCCTTCCTGCGCATCGGGATTGAAGTCGCCGTAGTTGCGGCGCTGCTGGTAGGCTCCCTGCTGACGCTGCTGGTATCCGCCCTGACGCTGCTGATATCCTTGACGGGGTTGGTAGGGGCGGCGTTCGCCGTCGGCCTGTTGACGCGGACCGTAATTTACCCGTTCGTAACGGGGACGATCTCCGCTTTCGCCTTCCGGAGCGGGTGTACCGCTGATGCGAGGGCGCTTCACTTTCTTTTCTTCATTAGGGGTGTTGCTGCTATCCATCATCTTTTTAAGTGTTTTTTGTGTAGAAGGTCAACTATTTCCGATTTTTATTGATGCCTCTCGGCAATACAGTTGAGTGAATAATTAGTTAAATCTACCTATTTATATTTATTAATGAAACGTTTCGGGTTGAATTTTCGGCAAAGATAATTTTTTTCTTGGGAAAATCCAATATATAATAATGAAAAAATGGAGAAAATGTTAAATATTGGGTATGATTTTGACTTTTTTTTGATGCGGCTTGTTGTATTAGGCATGAAAAAGATCTATTTTGCCCTCCTCTCAGCGATAATATTGCTCTGCTGTGGAGCCTGCTCCCGGAATACGTCGGTGTGGACTCTCCGCGATGCCGAGGTGAATGTGCGCCGCGGCGAAACCGTGTCATTGCCTTTCGAAGGCGGTACCGGCACCTACGATATCACGGCACAGTCGCCGGATGTCGCGATGGCGGTGGTGCGGCTCTCAGCCGAGGGTGCCGCAGCCGATACAATACATATCTCAGGCTGTGCCAAGGGTATATCGGATGTGACTGTGCGTGATTGCGGAAGTCATCAGGTAGTGTGCCTGAGGGTGAGAGTCGTGGAGCCCTACATGGCGCTGCTCGGCTGCGAACATGTGGACCCCGGCCGTCAGGACGCTCTCATGGCATGGGATACGAACCTTTATCTCAGTTCGGACGGTAAATATATACTCACTACTTTTACCGACGGGCTGCCCATAAAGCCGTCGTTGCTCGACCGTGGCACTTACGAAGCAGTGCGTGACGAGGCGGGCAATTACCGCCTTACGTTCTCGCCCGAGGTGACGCGCGGCGGTCGCCGGAGTTTCGACGTGAAAGCGGCCTCGGCATTGGCGGAAACTCTCGACAGCTGGGATCTGGGACGCCCTGACAGTGATTTCGATATGTGCGAGATGACTAATACCGCCGTAGGCACGACGGCGCGCTACCGGCTCTCCATGGCCGAGCATCTGCCTTCCGGCATGCTGTTGTAGGCAGCGACGGGGAGGGCAGATACACCCGGGGCAACAAGGTCTTAATATGTTACGTTACAATTACATCGCATAATTCATTTATTCAAATATTGCTGACTTCATTAAAAATGTGTAACTTTGTGCCGAATTACGATTTTTTGCAATGAAGATTCACTCAGTGTTATTTGACCTTGATGGCGTGCTGATAGACACGGAAGGTATATATTCGGATTTCTGGTCCGGAATAGACAGGCTTTTTCCGACCGGTGTCGACGGGTTTGCTACACGCATAAAAGGTCATACTCTTACCGAGATTCTTGATACATATTTCGCTCCCGAAGACCATCAGGCGATAAAGGATATGCTTGTGGCTCAGGAGCGCGACATGCAGTACCGTCTCTTCCCCGGAGCGCGCGATGTGCTGGCGTCACTTCGTGAGCAGGGCGTGCGCACGGCCATAGTCACCTCAAGCAACCGCCGCAAGATGGATTGCCTCTTCAAGCAGCTGCCCGAATTGCGCGAGCTCACAGATACACTCGTGACCGATGAGGACGTGACCGCATCCAAGCCCGACCCGCAGGGCTATCTGCTCGCTGCCGAGCGGCTCGGGGCACCGGATGGCGGATTCGTGGTGTGTGAGGATTCGTTCGCAGGAATCGAGGCCGGGCGACGTGCCGGTGCCTACGTGGCAGGTATCGCCACCACCAATGCGCGGGCCGATGTCGAGCGCGTGGCCGATGTCACACTCGATACCATCAATGATTTTTTTGGTCAAATAAACATTAAGTGATCATACTTACTGACTTCTGCTTTTGTAAAATAATATGAAACAAAAACTACTATCTTTTCTCCGGAACAACGAATTGGTAGATCGATTCCTATCTTCGCCCAGCCCGTGGTGGACTGTTATGGCGTGCGACATGCTGATAGTGATATTCGGCACATTGCTCACTCTTACCTTCAACAACGAGGGCGTGGCTCAATCATTCGGCGCTGCAGGCAGCATATGGGTGCGTTCGCTGATAGTGTTCGCCATATATTCAGCCAATATGATGCTCACGCATACATTCCGATACATCGTCAGGCTTTCAGTGCTTGAGGATATGTACCGGGTGGTGCTCATGACGGTCTCTTCGTCGGCGATGCTGCTCGTCATCAACCTTTGTGTATATTTCATGAGCGGACATGCATATTTCTCACTGTGGAATTTGTTTGTGATAGGCCTTCTGGCATTCACATTGATGATGCTTGTGCGTCTCGGTATCAAGTATATTTACCGCCAGCTCGATGGCACGATAGTGCGTCGCCGCAGAGTGATCGTGCTCGGCTCGACTGTCAATTCGTTTGCCTTTGCATCGACTTTGCAGAATGAAGTGGGCGGGTCATTCAAGCCCGTGGCGCTGCTTACGCTCAATACTGATGTCAATAATAAGTCAATCAACGAAATACCCCTCTATCACTTCGATGAGAATACGGTGTCGGAGCTTTTCGAGCGTTTCAAGTGCGATACGCTCATGTTTCCGAGCGCGTTGCTCAAATTCATGCGCAACGGCACCGCCGATAAATTCCTCCAGCGCCACATCCGCCTGTTGATGTACAATCAGGTCAAGGAATTCGATGGCAAGAACGACCGTCCGTCGGGCTCTGTACGCGACATCCATATTGAAGACCTTCTCGGCCGTGATGTGATACAGTCGGACACATCCGAAGTTGAGCAGGCACTGCGCGGCCAGGTGGTGATGATCACCGGCGCGGCAGGGTCTATCGGCTCTGAGATTGTCAACCAGGTGGCTCAGATGAAAGCTGCGGAGATCATTCTGGTCGATCAGGCCGAAACTCCCATGCACGACCTGCAGCTCAATATGGAAGCCAATCATCCCGATATCAAGATACATCTTTTCATAGGTGATGTGGCCAATCAAGGACGCATGGAGCAGGCTTTCATGCGCTACAATCCGCGTTACGTATTCCATGCGGCCGCCTATAAGCATGTGCCTATGATGGAGCGCAACCCCTCTGAGGCCATTCTCACCAATGTGCGTGGCACCAAAAATCTTGCCGATCTGGCCGTGAAGTACAATGTGGAGAAATTCGTCATGATATCCACCGACAAGGCTGTCAACCCGACCAATGTGATGGGCGCCTCGAAGCGCATCGCTGAGATTTACGTACAGTCTCTCTTCTTCCACAACCAGCGTATGTCGGATTCAGCCACCACACAGTTTATCACCACACGATTTGGCAATGTGCTTGGCTCCAATGGCTCGGTGATCCCTCTTTTCCGCAAGCAGATCGAGCAAGGTGGCCCCATCACTGTGACTCACCGCGACATCATCCGCTACTTCATGACCATCCCCGAGGCATGCTCGCTCGTGCTGCAGGCAGGTACAATGGGCCGCGGCGGCGAAATCTTCATCTTCGATATGGGACAGCCTGTCAAGATCTATGATCTGGCAACACGCATGATATCGCTCTCGGGACTGCGCCCGGGCGATGATATCGAAATCGTGGAGACCGGATTGCGTCCCGGTGAGAAACTCTACGAGGAACTCCTCAATGACAAGGAACTCACCATGGCGACCCGCAACAATAAGATCATGATCGCCAAAGTGCGTGTCTATGAATACAATGAGGTGATACAGCACCTCGAACGCCTCTTCGCGCTCACAGCTGAAGGCGAATATCACGACATCGTGGCCGAGATGAAACGTATCGTGCCCGAATATAAATCACAAAACTCGGTATGGGCTTCCATCGACAAGGAAATTACAAAATCCGAGGTAATAAAAGAATTACAACGATGAATTTCATTAAAAAAATGCTTGCATGCGCCTTGGTGGCGTGCGCGGCAGTGATGCCCGCTGCGGCTCAGACAGAAAATATTCTCGGTGCTCTCGGCAGTATCCTCTCAAATGTGACTTCAAAAAGCGACTTCGACCTCTCCGAACTCGAAGGCACATGGACCTACTCATCGCCAGCTGTGACAATGAAAAGCTCAAATGCCGCAAGCAGCATCGGTGGAGTAGGAGCCTCGGCTCTGGTGGAGAACAAGCTCTCGACCTATTACAATAAGCTCGGCCTCAACAAGACGGTGCTCACCGTCGACAAGGACATGAATTTTACCCTCAAGGCCAATAAAATAACCCTCAAAGGTACTATCGAGCGTGATGGCGACGAACCCACTCACTTGATTTTCAATTTCAGCGCCGCAAGCAAGTTCAGCCTCGGCAAGGTATCGGCCATCGCTTCAAAAAGTTCGGCCACAAATACGCTCAGCCTTACTTTTGACGCTTCGAAAGTGATCAGTATCCTCGACAAAGTATCGTCTTTCACCGGAAATTCGACTCTTCAGGCTGTATCGTCAATCGTAAATACTTACGATGGCATATATGCCGGCGCGAAATTCAAGAAAAGCAAGTAAGAACTATTGTTGCCGGCGCGGCGTTAGAAGTATAATCGCAATATTATGTCCGCAGCCATCGCAACTAAGTTTCACCGACGATTCAAGCTACTACGTTTCCGCTACAACCGGTTTACGCGCCGGTTCAGCGCGGCTTTGCACGTCGGTAAGGCTATCATAGGCACATTGGCACTCCTGGCAGCTACCGTCTGCCTGGTGTGCCTTGTCATTTATTTCGGATATGATCATCCGCTGGCTGAGAAGGTCAACCTCTTGCGCCTTATACGCGCGTGTCAGATAGTTTTCATCGTCAATGTCCTCTATGATCTTGTGCTTCTCATGCGCGAGACCATTGCCAACAGCCGTGTGCTGAAGTGGATCGTCGATACGGCGATATTGCTGTCAGTCGTGCCGCTGGTCTACCCCGAGCCTGCACGACCATGGGTGGGGTGGCTCGCCGATATGCTTTATTCGCGCACTTTTCTTTTCGTGGTACTTGCGGCTTATTCCACTGTAGAGGTATGCTATGGCTTGATGAAGATCACCGCGCGGCGCACCAATCCGTCGTTGCTCATGTCGGGCAGCTTTCTCTTCTTCATTCTCATAGGATCATTTGTGCTCATGCTCCCCAAATGCACGGTGGGCTCCATATCATATTTGGATTCGCTTTTTGTGACTACCAGTGCCGTGTGTATTACGGGGCTGACTACGGTGGATGTCGCGGCTACCTTTACTCCTACCGGCCTCACCGTGCTCGCATTCCTGATGCAGATAGGCGGCCTGGGGGTGCTCACATTCACCTGCTTTTTCGCATTGTTTTTCAGCGGCGCAAATTCGGTGTACAATCAGTTGCTCGTGCGTGACTTGATATACTCCAAGACGATGAACGCCCTCGTGCCGACACTTGTGTATGTGCTGGGCTTCACGCTAGTGATTGAAGCCGCCGGGGCCGCGGCCATCTATTTTGTGCTGCCACCCGGCTTGGCCGCTGACACGTCGGGGAAGATTCTTCTGGCCGGATTTCATTCGTTGTCGTCATTCTGCAACGCCGGCTTCACCTGCATCGACGGAGGTATGTCGAATCCGGCTCTCATGACTCCCGGCCAAAGTGTATATCTCATCACGTCGGCTCTCATTTTCGCGGGAGCTATAGGTTTTCCGATTCTTGTCAATTTCCGTGACATACTTTTCGGACATTTCCGCA
>CANSGE010000147.1 GCA_947646295.1 uncultured Bacteroidales bacterium | reverse complement strand
CGCCCCTACCGCATTTACGACGCCAACAGATATGTGGTGTACACACGCATGCTGGCCAACTGGCCCCATCTCTCGCCGCGCGAAGTGGAGACCTACTACACCAAGGCCAAGAAAATCACCGAGACCGACCCGCGCGCCGCAGCCTCGTACAATACCTCACCACGCCTCGAAATATACTATGCGATGGCCCGCGAGGACTACCCGAAGGCTCTCGCTTACCTCAAGGAACAGATTGACAATCCCCGCAACCGCATATACCGCCGGCAGCTGCTAAAATACATGATCGAATGTGCCCGAGAGACCGGCGACCGCGAGGCCCTCGCAAAAGCTTCCGAAGACTATATCCGTACCCTGGAGGCAACCCTCGACAAGAGCCTCATGGACCGATACAAGGAGCTGCAGGTGGTATACGACGTATACGAGATGAAGCAGCAGAACGATAAACTCCGCAACGAAAAGCTGCTGAGCCAGCGCGATAAATCACGCACCATCACCCTGATATGTATCTGCTTCGTGATAGTCCTGCTCGTGTGCGGGGCCTTCCTGGTGCGTCTCTACCGCCGCTCCAAGCAGCTCAGCGAGACCCTCATACGCTCAAATAAAGCCCTGCAGCTCGAATGCTTCAACCTGCGCCACTCCCAGGCCGAGCTGACCGAGGCACGTGACCTGGCCGAGAAAGCCAACAATTTCAAGACAATGTTTATCAAGAACATGAGCCGCGAGGTGACTGTGCCGCTGAAGGCCATCAGCGAATATTCGCATCTGATAGTGGACTGCGCCGATGCCTCGATGCATCCCTACCTTGATAAATATTGCCGCCTTGTGGAGCTCAACTGCGACTTCCTCTCCAGCATCGTCAACGACGTGCTGCACCTCTCGGAGATGGACAGCGAGGCAGTGAGCCTCAACAGCCGACAGGTGGATCTCAATACTCTGGTGACGGCCTGTATCGATACAATCAAGCGCAAGAAGCATGATGGCATCGAGCTGGTTTTCGATACCAATTCGCCGCATCTGCTGATGTTCACCGATCAGCTGCGCGTGCAGCAGATATTGCTGAACCTGCTCAGCAACGCCAATAAATTTACGGAAAAGGGCACCGTGCGCGTGGCCTACGATCTGGCCAAGGAGAAAGACCGTGTGATCATCTCCGTAACCGATACCGGCATCGGTATCCCGCCCGAGCAGGCTGAGAAAGTATTCGAGAGATTTTACAAAGTGGATGAGAATGCCCAGGGCGTGGGACTCGGCCTCACCATCTCGAGAATGCTTGCCAGGGTGCTCGGGGGCGACCTATTTGTGGATACGAGCTACACGCACGGCGCACGCTTGGTATTCACGCTGCCCTACAACGAATCATCCTCAAAATTCCATCCGCGGAATGATGATTAGAATGTGACGTGCACGGCGATGCGCAGGCCGGAGCGGTCGATCTTATATCCCACATCGCGGTAATTGAGACGCCACACATAGTCGACCCGCAAGACCTTGAAAATATTTTCGATACCGACCGAGGCTTCCATATAGGGGCCTCGGTCGAGCTTTGTAAGCCCGGTGCCCGCTGGAAATTGCAGCAGCTCGGGGTGCAGGGCCGGATCGCAGGCTCCGGAGAGACGCCCCCAATAGCCGCGGAAGGCAAAGACTTCGCGCAGCTTGAGCTTCTTGAGATACGGCACGTAATTGAAGATGGCACCGTTGGCCCAGTAGGTCATGTCCCATGAGGCATAGGTGGAGGTGATGAATTCCATAGGGTTGAGGCAGGCGAATGATCGCGGCTGGATGATGTACGAGAGGTTGGCGTTGGGCATGGAGAGATTGAGAAATGATGTACTACCCCACACATGGCCGCCCCCGAGATATACGTCGAGATAGCCGAAGGCCGAGAGCCAGAAACGCTTCTGGAGGTCAAGCTCCGTCTTATTGACACCGTAGCGCGAGCCGAGGAAGTCTTTGGGCGCGAATATATGGCTCAGGGTGATGGCGGGGGCGTCGAGGTTGACCGGGATGCGATAAGTGCGGGCCTGGAAGAATTTCTCACCCGGGGCATAGCGGAGTGTCAGCGCCACGGTATTTTCAGTCACAGATGCGAAATTCCGGCCGTAGCCGTCGACGAAAGGCATGTATCGTGCGGCGGCTTCCTGGCGGTCGTTGGCCACGTCGAGCGCCACGCTGAAATTGGAGCGCGTCTCGTATGTGAAGGTCAGGCGGTTGAGACGGCGGTATGTGATATGGTCGTCGGAGGCGCGCTTGAGCGAGAGCACGATATTGTCGGGCGTGGTGAAAAGGTAGTGCTGCCCCGGACGGTCAATATCGTAGGATGAGGAGAAGCGGACGGACCGCATGGGGAACTCGCGCGAGTGCTGCTCTTTGTCGATGAAGGAGTACTCAAGCTCGGCGCCGTATTTCCACCGATGGTCCTTGAAGCCATACGCTCCGTAGGCGCGGGCAAACCATCGCGGCGACAGTGCGGCTGTGGTCATGCCTCCGAATTTGAGGCGGGTGCCCTCGACGGTGTTGAAACTGAGCATCGAATTGACCGGCCCGATGTCGAAACGGCTCGGATTGCCCGTAGGTATATAGCTGGTAAAAAGGACTTTCATCACCTTTTCGCCCCAATAATAGAGGGGTACTTTGCGCAGGCGGCTCATGAGCTCGCCGATACGGCGTTCGCCCTGCGGGATCTGCGACATGCGGGCCTGCTCCCAATACAGGGAGTCGCGGCGGTCGGCGCCATCGAGCTGACGGACAGCGCCGTCGAAAGAGAGGTCGGCGTCGGGTATGGAGTCGAAGCTGAACGTACCGTAAGTGGTGTTGCGGCGCACGAAAAGCCCGTTGCTGTCCTTGCCGAGCAGGGAAAGCTCCATCGTGAGGTCGTCGACGGTCTTGAGGCGTGAGCCGTCGGGGGCGCGGTCGTATTGCTGAGATATGTAGAGGTTGTCAATGAAATTGAGATTGATCTCGCGCGGAATGTGCATCTCTACCTTGCGGATGAACATGGTGGTATCACCCTCGGGCACATAGAGGTGTCCGATGAATCCGAATGTGGAGCGGTTGCGCGGATAGAATGACAATACGATGCAACGCTCGCCGGCCACATCGACTGTATCGGTGAGGTAGAATTTGTAGAAATCGGGGGCGATGGGCGAGAGAGGGCTCACGAAGCGGTTCTGCACGAGGTTTATGTCATTGTCGTAGAGGTCGATTTCACGCACCACGTCTTCCATGAACACTCGCATCGAGGTAGGATCGGCAAGCTCGTCGACACCCTCGGAGCGTGTGCCTGCGACGATTTCCTTGGTGGCAGCCGGGCTTTGGCGATGGAGCATGCGGGAGCGCTTTTCCTTGACCATCAGCCCGAGCACGGGCTTGCCGGAAACCTCCGAGGTGTCAATATGCTCGGCCAGAAAGGGGAAACGTGCCATCATGCCGCTGCGCTGCTCGGGTGAGAAATTGTTCATACCCAAGGTGATGCGCTCGTATTTGTCGTATGAGTAATATGGATTGCGGCGGGGATCAGTGGCCGATGCCATGTCCTTGATACGCCGCACGAAATCGACGGCGGGGTTATTTTTTTTTGAATATTTGCTTTTGTGCACGACTACCTCGCGGAGCTCGGTTGTGGAGGGCTGAAGGTATACGGCATAGGTATTGAGCTGCCCCCGGCGGATGGGCACGATGGCTTTGTCGTAGCCCATGCACGAAACCTGGAGCCAGCGGGTGTCGGCATTTACGGCCATCTCGAATATGCCGCTGTCGTCGGTGACGGCGGCTCCGCGCCCCTCGCCGGCCACCACGGAGGCGTAAGGGAGCACTTCGTCGGTAATGGAGTCGCGCACGATACCTCTCACAAAATATCTGTCGGCAGCGGTGGCGGCCGGCGATAAAAATATGATGAGGGCAATGAAGCAGCTAATGGAGATTATTATTACCTTTGTGCAACCTTTATACATATTTGAGTCGTGGCAAAAGAAATCGAAAGAAAATTTACCGTCGTCAGTGACGGATACATCGCAATGGCGACGGAGAGTCATCGTATCGTGCAGGCCTATCTATCACGTGTGCCGGAGGCTACAGTGCGGCTGCGCCTGCTGGACGACCGGGCTTTTCTCACCGTGAAATCAAAAAACGTGGGTGCTACCCGCGGCGAGTGGGAATATGAAATCCCGCCGGCCGACGCCCGGGAGATGCTGGCCATCTGCCCGGAAAAACCGCTTGAGAAGACCCGCTATATAGTGCCTGCCGGCGACAGCCGCTGGGAGGTGGACCGCTTCCATGGCGCCCTGGAGGGGCTTGTGGTGGCCGAAATCGAATTGTCGAGCGAGGATCAGGAGTACGTACGCCCTGACTTTATCGGGGAGGAGGTGACCGGCGATCCCCGCTATTACAACTCGAATCTTATCATCGAAGCTCAAGCTTGACTACGTTCTCGACATGGTGTGTGTGCGGGAACATATCGACGGGCTGTACGGCCGTGACACGGTATTTTGAGTCGAGCAGAGCGAGGTCGCGTGCCTGGGTGGCGGGATTGCAGCTTACGTATACGAGGCGCTGCGGTGCGGCGTTGAGGATGACGTTGACGACATCTTCGTGCATGCCGGCGCGCGGGGGGTCGACGATCATGACGTCGGGGCGTCCGTGGGCGGCTATGAAGTCGTCGGTGAGGATGTCTTTCATGTCACCGGCGTAGAATTCGGTGTTTGTGATGGCGTTGCAAGCGGAATTGAGTCGGGCGTCGTCGATGGCCTCGGGCACGTATTCGATGCCTATGACGTGGCGGCATCGGCGGCTGACGAAGTTGGCGATGGTGCCGGTGCCGGTGTAGAGGTCGTAGACGAGCTCAGAGCCGGTGAGGCCGGCGAAATCGCGGGCCACTTTGTAGAGTTCGTATGCCTGGAGGGAGTTTGTCTGATAGAATGATTTGGGGCCGATGCGGAAGCGCAGGCCTTCCATTTCCTCCTCGATGTAGTCGCGTCCGGAATGGAGTATGATCTCCTGATCGGTGATGGTGTCGTTGACCTTGAGGTTGATGACGTACATCAGTGATGTGATCTGGGGGAATTGTGCGCGGAGGGCATCCATGACGGTGGCGATGGCCTCGGGGGCGTCTTCGCCGAATGACATCACTACCATAATCTCACCGGTGGAGGCGATGCGGATCATCATCGTGCGCATGAGTCCGTGCTGCTCGCGGAGGTCGTAGAATGTATAGCCTTTTTCTTTGGCGAGCTGCTTGGCGAAGAGGCGGATGCGGTTGCCGAGGTCGTCCTGAAGGTGGCAGTTTTGGATATCGAGCACCTTGTCAAACGCACCTGAGATGTGGAATCCGGCTCCGTCGCGGTCGTCGAACACTTCGGTGGATGCCATCTGCTCGGGGGTGAGCCATTTGCGGTTGGAGAAGGTGTACTCCATCTTGTTGCGGTAGGCGTAAATGTTCTGTGAGCCTTTGATGGGTGATATCTCGGGGAGCTGGATTTTGGCGATGCGTGTGAGGGCATCGGTGACTTGCTTCTGTTTGCCGGCCAGCTGGGCCTGATAAGGAATGTGCTGCCAACGGCAACCGCCGCAGTAGCCGAAGTGTGAGCAGCGGGGCTCAACGCGGTCAGGCGATGGCTGGACGAGGCGGACGATGCGTCCCTCGGCGTATGATTTTCGTTTTTTGGTGATCTGTAGGTCGGCTACATCGCCGGGAGCGCCATAGGGGATGAAGAGTACCATGTCGTCGACGCGGGCAATGGCGTTGCCTTCGGCGGCGAGATCAAGTATCTGCACTCCCTCAAGTATGGGATAGGGTTTTCTTTTTCGTGACACGTTTGCAATATTTTTTGCAAAGGTAGTAAAAATTTCGGGAATGGTGAGGGGGCAGCCCCGCAAGAGAGCACAAGATCGGGTAGATGCAACACCTAAATCATAAAAGGTAGGAAAGCTCAAAAATATTGGCGATTTTTGCTGATAGTTGCAGCACGTGTGCGTCTTTTGGGCGACTTGAGGCGGTGGAGTCGGTGTGAAAAAATTTTCAGGTTTAATTTGGTGTGTTAGAATAAAATATGTAAATTTGCAGCGTGCCGACTGC
>CANSGE010000146.1 GCA_947646295.1 uncultured Bacteroidales bacterium | reverse complement strand
TAAAAAAAAATATAAAATTAAAAAAAAAAATATAATACTAATCAAAAAATTTCACCCAATCTTCGGGGGGCCAATTAAAAAAAAAAAAAAAAAAAAAAAAAAAAAAAAAAAAAAACTAAGCGGCGTTAATTTGTGTTAACAAGATGCGTGGTTTTAGAATTTTTAAGGGAAAAAGAAAACAACCGGCCTCACGGTCGGTTGTTCCCGAAATTTGGATGTTATCTATTGTCTATTTTTACTTACATGATCACTTTTTCGACCTTGTTGCCCTGACGACGGATGAAGATGCCGTTTTCGGGGTTGGCCACACGTACACCCTGAAGATTGTAATATTCGACGGGTGCGTTTTCAGCCTCGATGCTGTCGATGCCTGTGGTATTGCTGCTACCTACGGTATATTCAATGGATTTTTCGACTGTGCCGAGGGCCATCGGGAGGTAGAAGTTGAGGGGGACGAGAGCGCCTACTTCGTAAGTGTCGGTGGTGGTAGCTGTGCGCACACCGTCCTCGAGAGCAAATTCGCAGTTTGTGCCGTTGACAAAGACGCTGCCGGCCACGAGACCTACGGGTTCGCCATTGGGCCATGCGTAGGTGGCCTTGATGGTGAGAGTCTTGTCGGCGTTGTAGGTCACTGCGTAATTGATTGTATAATCGTAAGTCTTTGTCTCGTCGTTCATGGTCTGGTCAACGGAACCTTCGGCTGTGCCGTTGTATGTAGCGCCGGGGAGCACGGGATCAACCGGGTCAACCGGGTCGACGGGCGTTTCGCCACCGTTGTCTTTTTTGTAGAAGTATACATTGGCGATGTAGCCTTCGCCGGCGTTGCCGTTGTCAAACTTGATCTGGTACACTTCGGCAAAGTTTACATTGCTCCAGTAGGTGAGAGGTACATCGAAGCTGTGCCACTCGCCCATGGTGAGGTCGTTGTAGTTGTTGGCTTTTTCCTGTCCCACGCTGATGGGTGTGAAGCCGAAAGAAGAACCGCGGGTAAGGTAATAGTCGACGTGCATGTAGTCGCAAGCTGATGCGTCGACATTCTGGGCTAATTCCCATCCGAGATAGTTGAAGCTCTTCACGTAGTAGACGGGAGCGTTGTCGATAGTCATGGCTTCAGCAATTGTGGACTGTCCCCAGCCACCGATATTGAATGTAGTGGCGGCTTCATATGCTCCGCTGAGGATAGAGACTACATCTTCAGCAGCCTGGGTGGGTACGGGCACTGTTGTGGGAGCCTCGGCGCGGTCAATCACGGGAGCTGTCCATTCTTCGTCGATACCGGTATATACGATATTGTTGACAAAAATTTCGGCGTCGGCTGATGCTTCGGCTCCAATCACGGAGAATACGTAGCCGGCACCGTCACCTGCATAGTCGTCCCAAAGGGTAGCTACTCCGGGGAAGTAATCAGCCAGAGGCAGCGATACGCTGTTCCATTTACCGGCATTGTCGGCTGTGAGGGTAATCAGGTAGTCCTGTTCGGGAGTGGAGTTGGATGCAGTGAGGCGCACGGTGAACTTACCTGTGCCTGTAGCATACCAGTCGAAATTCAGCGTGGCGGAGTGGAGCGGACCGGTGATATCCGTCTGTGCTAAGAAGCCCATTGAGAAATCTGTGCCACCGTCGGTAGCTTTCGCACTGAATACTTTCCCGTCACCATCGGGATTTGCAGTATCTCCGGAATATGTGGCGTTCCACCAGTAGATGTATTGGATACCTTCGGTGAGTTGGCCGTCCTTGTAGACTTGGTAGTCGGCTGCTGAAGCACTGAAGGCCGCAGCGGCTGCGAGGGCGAGAGTAAAGAGTTTGTTCATAAAAATATAAGGTAATAAGGTTAGTAAAAATTGGTTTTGAATGGTTTGTCTTATTGAATAATGGTTTGTCCTGAGTGAAAAAGTAGTGGAGACCGGACCGTAAACCGGTCTCCGCTACGGGATATGAAGGGTTATCTAATGATCACTTTTTGTCCGTCGATGATGTAGAACCCGGGAGCAAGTTGGTCGCGGGAGCTATTGATACGGCGTCCGTCGAGGCCGAAAATGCCTTTGAGGGTGCTGCGGGAGGGGAGACCCACGCTCACTTCGTCGTCAATACCTGATTGGTTGAGGTTGTCGTCGCGGTCGGGGTTGGTGTTGCGCCAGAAGAAAACGTTGTCAAACTGGAGCTGTACGCCGGCACGAGCACCGCAATCGAAGTGGAGCAGATTCTTTGTGAAAGCTGTCTCGGTGGCGAAAAGCTCGCGTCCGGCTTCTTTATTGATGCGGCTCACAGGGATGTCGATGTAGTACCAGTCGCCGGTGCGGGGGAAGTCGGTGACAATGCCGTCGCCGCTTTCAGCTGTGGTGATCATCACGGCATCTTCGCAGAGACCCATCTTGTAGGGAATATGGCTCACATAGTCGGAGCTGCGGATAGCGAGGTGCAGGTAGTAGCCGGGCTCGTTGACTATGGAGAAGTCGCGGGGCTTTTCATATTTGTATGCCGCGCCAGACCAGCCTGCGTCGGCCACTTTCAGTGCCGGGTAGGCTTCTTCGAGGCCAAATGAGTTGAGGCCTTCGGCTTCGGCTTCTTCGAATGTATTTTCCCATACGTAGAAGAATACATTTTCGTCGTCGACATTGTAATCGGCACGGATTTTATCGCCGAGGAGGGAGCGTACGCCGTCAGAAATGTTTACTGCCACGATATCTTCGGCATGTGCGAGATCAAAAGTATGGTTGCCGTCAGCATCGAGGGCCGCGTGCACATACGGGCCGCAGGGAGTGTCGTCAGTGATGCCCTGATCGCCCTTGGTGTCGTTGCGGTAGAAGAATACGTTGTCAAATTGCAGCTCGGCACCCTTGACGCCGCCAGTTGATATGGCGATGATGTTGTCGGAGAAGGCTGACACATTATTATATAAGGGATCGGCCATTATCAGGAGGTCCTTGACGGGGATATCGAAGGCATACCACTCGCCGTCGCGGCGATAATCACCCAGTGAGGGTGTCACACCGTCGCCGGGGCCGATGATGAATTGCGCATTACCTACAGTGATGGTCTGCGCGGCGTGCATCAGCACATCGTTGCCTTTGAATGCAATGTGGAGGAAATAATTTTCGTCGATGAAACTGAGATCCTGGGGGCTGAGCAGCTTGAATCCACAGCCGCTCCAAGGCTGTTCGCCGTGTACTTTCAGAGCGAAATAGCCCGCAGCCTCACCCATCGAGTTGAGTCCGCTTTGCTCCAGTTCGTCGTAAGTATTTGTGGTGGTAAATTCGTAGAGCCAGTTGTAGAAGGCGTTTTTGCCGCCGTCGACATTGAGATCGAGCTTGATTTTTCCCTCCATTGCGCCACGTGCCAGATCGCTCGCTGCTACGGGTACAAAGTCGTAAGCGTTTTCAAAATCGAATGTCGGCGCGCCGTCTTTTACCGCGAGACTACCGTAGCGTCCTATCTCGGTAGTTGTGTCGGTTTCGGGCAGGTCCTGCACGGGCTTGGTGGAACGGTAGAAGAATACGTTGTCGACCTGAAGCTTGGCTCCGCCGAAATTGCCGCTGAGGAAGGCCACTACATTATCTATATAGTTTTTCGGATTGGTGAAGATGGGATCGGCGAGAGTGCGGAGCACTTTCAATGGTATGTCGAAGTAATACCACTGTCCGTCGCGGGGATAGTCGCCCAATGCCGGATCGGCACCGTCGGCGCGTCCGATGGTGAATTGAGTATTGCCCACCATCACCGTCTGTTTGCGGTGTGCGGTGATGTCGTTGCCTTTCATGGCGAAGTGCAGCACATAGTCGTCGGTGTCAAGCATGGAGAGGTCTTTGCCCGGAGCAGTGGAGGCGTAGCCCGCTCCCGACCAACCTACAGTACCGACCGACAGTGATACGTAATCTTCGGCATAGCCGAATGAATTGAGGCCGTCGCAGGGTAGGGTATTATATGTATTTTCCCATACGTAGAAGAAGTTGGTGACGTCATCCACGTTGTAGTCGGCCACGATATTCTTGCCAAGGCCGCGTATTGTCTCGTTGACACCTTGCGAAGTGCCAATGAGTACGAAATCATCGGCATTTGCAAAATCAAAGGTGGATTGTCCGTTGGCGTCGAGCGCTCGGCTTCCCCAGAGGCCGGGATTGGTATTGGGGTCGTCGGCGTTGGTGTCGTCTTCCTTGTATTCTTCGCAGAAGGTGAAGTCGTCGTCGCCCTCGGGCTGGCAGATACGTACCCAGTCGACTTTGAGCTGGGCAGGGATTTCGGCTGAGATGGCTCCGGCATTGGTGATGTTGGGGAAGAGACCGCCTACAGCGAGGTTGAAGAGGATATGGAATGGTTTGTGCAGATAATTGCCCGGGCTTGTAGCTGATGAGACATCGGTGAGAGCCATTTCATAATACGGCGCAACGTCGGGGTTCTTGTCCTGATCGAGGTACATCTTGATGGCGTCTTTGTCCCAGACGCAAGTGAAGAGATGATACTCACCGTCCTGCAGGCTGTATGGAGCGTTCTGCTCTACGCCGTAGGAGGGATAGGTGTTGTTGGAGTTGTAGAATCCCCAATGGCAGGCGCCGCTGAAGAAAGTCTCTTCGTTGCCGCCGAATCCTTTCTGATTACCCATTTCGAGGATATCAATTTCGCCGCATTGGGGCCAGGGATTTGTGCCGATGTTTTCGCCGAGCATCCAGAAGGCAGGCCACAGACCTCCTTTGGACTTGGGAATCATGATTTTCGCTTCAAGTTTTCCGTGTGTGAAGTAAATTTTGCCACGAGAGTTGATTCGGCCGGATGTAAAGGATTTGCCTCCGTTGGGCGTGCGCGAAGCGGTGATGACGAGATTGCCGTCGGCTACCGAGACTCCCTGGGGGCCGTAATACTGGAGTTCCCAGTTGCCGCCACCATCGGAATTTGTCTCGATGTTCCAGTATCTGGAGTCGAGCGCGGTGCCGTTGAAGTCGTCACGCCACACTTCTTTCCAGTTGCCATCGGGGGTCTGGGCCGAGAGCATGAAACCGGATGCCGAAGCTAAGGCAAAGGCGATTAAGGCCGGGTGAAATTGTTTGGTCAGATTCATTGGTTAGTTTAAGGATTACTTTGGTATGAACT
This sequence comes from uncultured Bacteroidales bacterium, assembly GCA_947646295.1. Lineage (GTDB taxonomy): Bacteria > Bacteroidota > Bacteroidia > Bacteroidales > Muribaculaceae > CAG-873. The sequence continues at coordinate 1,025 of CANSGE010000146.1, read as the reverse complement.
TTGGTATGAATAGTGGTTATGAGAGAAGTGTGGTATGAAGCACTTTCTGCATGCAAAGGTATAATGTACGCGATGTTAAGTCAAGAGTTGCCGCTACTGCAATTCCACGCAAAAGGGTAAAATGCAGTTTAATAAATCGTTATGTGGGTAACTATCAAACGGATTACCTACCTTGGAGTGAGTGTGTGTAGGGCTGTGTAGGGTTGCAAACTCTACAAAAAACAAGGCCCTTTTGAAGGTTTTAGGATATAGAATTGAAGAAGTCGATGAATGATTGTCCGGTCGGCAGCCCGAGTTTTTTGCGCAGACGGTAGCGATTGCTCTCCACGCTCCGCTCGGATACGTTGAGCAGTGTCGCGATCTCTTTTGTGCTGAGGTTCATTTTGAGATATGAGCACAGCTTGATATCGTTGCGTGTGAGTGAAGGGTACCGGTGGATGAGTTCCTGGAGCAGATTGTCGAAGACGATATTGAAGTTTTCTTCGAGGCGCTGCCAGTTGAAGTCGGTCGAACTATGGAAGCGCAGAGACTGACGTACCTCTCTGATCTTATCAAGTATTGCGGCTGGCGAATCCGAGGGCGACGAGGTGCGGAGTATCTCGCTCAATCGCGCATTGACGTCGTTGAGAATGTCATTTTTACGCTGCATATTGATGTCGGAGTCGGCCAATTCGCTTGATTTGCGTTTGATTTCGAGATTGAGACGGTCTTTTTCCTGCGTTTCTTTATGGCGACGTTCGATGATGTGTTTGACCACGCGTTTGCAGCGGTCGATTATCACATATATCAGCAGGCAGCCCACGATGATGAATATTGCCCGCATCCACCAGGTCTCGTACCAGGCAGGTGAGATGCGGAATCTTACTTCATCGGTTGATGTCTCGCCGGTGATTGTATCGAGAGCGCGCACGCAGAAGGTGTAGCTTCCGGGTGGGAGGTTTGTGATTTCACGGTAGTTGAGAGCTGATGGCGGAGTCCACTCCGATTCGTGCCCCGACAGCATAGTGGAGAAAAGCACGGCGCCG
>CANSGE010000145.1 GCA_947646295.1 uncultured Bacteroidales bacterium | reverse complement strand
GGGGGGGGGGGGGGGGGGGGGGGGGCGGGGGGGGGGGGGAGGGCGGGCGGGCGGGGAAAGGGCCAGGTCGGGTGCGGGGGCGGGGAGAACGACCGAGACAAAAAACACACACGGGCGCGACACCCACCCCCCCACGCCCCACCCCCGGAGCAGACCATGGGGCCAGCACGTGGCCAATTTTGCATCAGACAGCCTTGAATGACAAAAAATATCGATCCGAGGCCCATCATGGTGAATGTCGGGAGTGCGATGCCATCGGTGTCGCGTGTGCGGATTGTGACAATGGCTTGGGGGAGGTAGCCACAGATCATACAGATGCTTGCAGCCCAACCGAAAATAGTGATCCAAAGTTCCATAATATAGATTTTTGTTTTTAGAGAGTTGTCTGTCGGACATCCTCTTAGTTAAAACAACCTCCGGAGCAATTTGTGCAGCGGAGGTTGGGAAAAATGTGTGTTAGTTTTCTGTAAATGTTATTAAGGTTTGGGGATGTTGTCAGTTTTCGAGTGTGCAGATGCTCACACGGTTCCATGATTCTTCCTCGAACATATCACCGATGCCCTGGCCTTTGGCCTGTATGCGGGATGCAGAGATCTTGTATCGGGAAATGAGAGCGTGGCGCACGGCATCGGCCCGCTGCTGGGCGAGGCGGAGATTGAAGTCAAGGTTGCCATCGCGGGAAGCGTAGCCTTTGATGACGACTTTCGACGCCGGATGGCTACGCATATATGATGCGATGCGCTCGACATTGGGCATCTGCGACGCTGTGATGGTATATGAGCCTATGTTGAAGAATACGTCACATTCGGTATTGAGACGATTGTCGACCCGTACTTCGCGTACTATTTCGGGCTTGGCCTCGGCTGCGCGGCGCAGGCGGGCGGCCAGTGTATCATTGAGCTGGGTAGCTTCGGCAAGCTGAGCTTCTACAGATGTCAGGCGTGAGCGGAGGCCGTTGATCTGAGAGTTGAGCTCATCGACCTGGGCCTGATCATATGGACGCACGCACGAAATCGGGCGGCCAAAATTGTATAGCAGACCGGCTTGGAAATTAAATGTGGAGAAGCGTTTGGAATATGCTGCGGATGATTGACGAGTCGTAGCGTCGCTCATATCCCACAGGAAGGACGGACGGATAAGCAGGCTGAGTGCGCGGTTGAGGCAAAACTTGAGGTCAAGGCCGACTTTTGTAGCAAAGAAGTTGCGGTCGAGCACGGCACCTGACTGGTAGGCATGTCCCCACCCTGCACCGGCAATGAGCCCTACACCGACCTTACGTGCGCGGCAGCCCGGCTTGCTGAAAAGTGCCGGAATGTCGATTGATCCATAAGCTCCTACATAGGATGCATCGAAGGCTGTAGAGCTATGCACTGCTCCACGCCATGAAGAGGTATTGACGGCCCATGAGCCTTCGATACCGAGAGCGAATGCTCTTGATACGGTTTTACGGATCTCAAGGCCGGCAGCAGGACGCATATTGCCCCAGAATGCTCCTCCGGAGAGAGGAGTGGTGGCACCCACAGTGACTCCGGCCGACCATCCGTGGCCTATACCGGGCTGGGGTACGACTTCCTGGGCCACGACGGGCATTGCGCCGATCGCCATGGCTATTGCAGCTAAATATGTGGTGAATCGCGACATATTACTCGTTGACAAAGTTTGTGACAAAGTTAATAACTTTTGTCATTTTTCGCAAATATTTTTTATAATTTTAGTTAAATATCTCGTTTTGGCATTTTTTTACAAATTTTTCGGCAAGATATTTGTATTTAAAATGAATATTAGTTACTTTCGTGCTACTATTCAATTCTTGTTTCAGACAACTAACATAATACCATAAATCTTGACATGAGCTATTTAAAGTTCGATAAGAACCTGCTGATAAATTTGGAGCAATCGTTGCCTAAAGAACTGTTGCGCACAAATCAGGCGGGTGCCTATCACTGTACAACCTTGGCGGGCTGCAATACCCGCAAACAGCATGGACTGCTCGTGATACCGGTACCGGAGCTTGACAACAAGTCGTACGTGCTGCTATCGTCGCTTGACGAGACCGTCATTCAGCACGGGGCGCCGTTCAATCTCGGGCTGCACCGCTATCAGGGTGGCGTATACAACCCCAACGGACATAAATACATACGTGAATTTGACTGCGAGAAAGTGCCCAAGATGACATATCGCGTAGGTGGCGTGATACTTACGAAAGAAAAAGTGTTCATCTCGCACGAAAACCGCATCTTGATCAAGTATACTCTCGTGGAAGCACATTCGCCCACGACTTTGCGTTTCCGGCCATTCCTCGCCTTCCGCGAGAGCAATGCGCTGTGCGTGGCCAACGACGCCATCAACCGCAATGTCGTGCAGGTGGAAAATGGCATAGCCTCACGTCTGTACGAGGGATTCCCGACACTGTATATGCAGATGAGCCATAAGCCGACATGGGTCGACGAGCCCAACTGGTACAAAGGCATCGAATACGTAAAGGATCTCGAGCGTGGCGTACCTTACTGCGAAGATCTTTGGGTACCGGGATATTTCGAAGTACCCATCCGCAAGGGCGAGTCAATCATTTTCTCGGCCGGCATCTCTGAAGTAAAGCCGCGCAACCTCAAGAAAATGTATGAAGCTGAAGTGGCCGGGCGCACACCGCGATCTTCTTTCTTCAACTGTCTTAAGAACTCAGCCAAGCAATTCTATCAAAAAGACGGCGACAATATGTACATCATCTCAGGTTATCCGTGGGGTGTCGTGCTAGCGCGCAATACTTTCATGTCGCTGCCCGGCCTGACATTGGCCATCGACCATAAGGCCGACTTCGAGGCCATCATGGCCACAGGCATAAAGGCCTTGACCCATTTCATGGACAGCGGCAAAACGTCGAACCGCATCCAGGGAATTGACCTGCCGGATATTCCACTGTGGGCTATCTGGGCGGTACAACAGTATGCCAAGACCATCGGCATCGAGGAAGCCAAGGAGAGATATACAGAATTTGTCACCACAGCGCTCGATTACATCCTCGCCGACCGCCATCCGAATCTCAAAGTCGACCCGGAAAACGGCCTGCTGCTCACCGAAGGCACCGAATCGCCGGTATCCTGGATGAACGCCAATATGGGAGGTCGCCCCGTGATACCCCGCTCGGGATATCTTGTGGAATTCAATGCCTTGTGGTACAATGCCCTCGTGATGGGCACCCGACTGGCTGAAGGTAATGAGGCGCTCGCCGGCCGCGCTCAGGCCTGGGCCGAAGCTGCCGAGAAGATGAAGCAACCGTTTATCGACATGTTCCTCAACGACAGCGGCTATCTGTACGACTATGTCGACGGCCGCTACGCATCTCCGGAAGTTCGCCCCAACATGGCTGTGGCAATCGGACTTGACTATTCGCCGCTTGACCGCCGCCAGCGTAAAGGCGTGCTGGATATAGTGACCCGCGAATTACTTACACCGAAAGGCCTGCGCACTCTCTCGCCCAAGAGCTATGGCTACCGCCCCTTCTATCTCGGCTCACCCCAGGAGCGCGAGCAGGCATTGCACCAAGGCCCGGCGCGCCCGTGGCTCATGGGATTCTATGCCGAAGCTTACCTGAAAGTATTCGGTATGAGTGGCGTGGGATATATCGACCGTATGCTCATCGGATTTGAAGACGAGATGAGCGAGGGCTGTATCGGATCGCTCTCGCAACTCTACGACGGCAATCCTCCCTTCCGCGGCCGCGGCGCAGTGTCGCATGCTACAAACGTAGCCGAGGTACTCCGCACCGTCCGCCTGATAAAACGTTTTACCAATTGATATATCCCATCCCTTATAAAGATTAATTATGAAAGCATTAATGTTCGGGTGGGAATTTCCACCTCATATCCTGGGCGGACTCGGCACTGCGAGCTACGGCCTGACGCAAGGCATGTGGCAGTGCGGAAATATGGATATCACCTTCGTGATACCCAAGCCGTGGGGCGACGAAGACCGCAGCTTCGCACACATTTTGGGCGCATCTCAGGTGCCTGTGGCATGGCGCGACCTCTCGCGCGACTATGTGGAGCAGCGTATCGGCAAGGTGATGGACCCGGATCTGTATTTCAATCTCCGCGACCACATCTACGCCGATTTCAATTACATGCGCACCAATGACCTGGGCTGCATCGAGTTCTCGGGCCGCTATCCCGACAACCTTCTCGAAGAGATCAACAACTACTCGATATGCGCCGGTGTGATAGCCCGCACAATCGACTGCGACATAATCCATTCTCACGACTGGCTCACCTATCCCGCAGGCATTCACGCCAAACAAGTGACCGGAAAGCCTCTCGTGATACACGTGCATGCCACGGATTACGACCGCTCGCGAGGCAATGTCAATCCCACCGTATTCAATATCGAACGCGACGGCATGCTCAACGCCGATCATATAATCACGGTGTCAAATCTCACTCGCCAGACCGTAATCGAAAAATACGGTATTGACCCTGCAAAGGTGACCACGGTACACAATGCCGTGATCCCGCTCTCGCAGGATTTGCTCGACGTCGAGGTCGAAAAGCCTAAAGAGAAGATTGTGACATTCCTTGGACGCATCACGATGCAGAAAGGCCCCGAATACTTTGTCGAAGCCGCAGCAAAAGTACTCAAAAACAATCACAACGTACGCTTCGTGATGGCCGGTTCGGGCGACATGATGGACAAGATGATCACTCTTGCCGCCGAACGCGACATAGCCGACAGATTCCACTTCCCCGGCTTCCAGAAAGGAAAGCAAGTGTACGAAATGCTCAAAGCGTCCGACGTCTACATCATGCCGTCGGTATCGGAGCCTTTCGGCATCTCGCCTCTCGAAGCCATGCAGATGGGCGTGCCGTCGATCATCTCTAAGCAGAGCGGCTGTGCCGAAATCCTCAACAACGTAATCAAGACCGACTATTGGGATATCGACGCAATGGCCGACGCCATCAACGCCATAATATCATATCCGGCTCTCTACAAGCAACTGCGCGAGGACGGCCTCGCCGAAGTAGCGCAGATCACATGGGACAAAGCCGGACAAAAGGTAATCGATATTTACAATAAAGTACTCAACAATAGATAATCCCCCCACACAACCTTGAATATATGAAAGCCATCTGTTTCAACTTCGCCATACATCAGCCGATGCGCCTCAAAAGATACCGTTTCTTTGACATCGGCAACGACCACTACTACTACGATGATTTTCTCAACGACGATATCGTGACACGCATAGCGCAGCAAAGCTACCTGCCTGCTGCACAGTCGCTTCTGAAAATGATCGAAGAGAGCAATGGAGCTTTCCGGTGCTCACTCTCAATCACAGGCACGGCCCTCGAACAGATCGAACAATACGTACCCGAACTGCTCGACGTGCTCAAAAAACTTGCCGCTACCGGCAAAGTAGAGTTTGTAGCCGAGACATACGCGCACTCGCTCGCATCGCTGTACGATCCTGAAGAATTCAGCGAGCAGGTACGTGTCAATTGCGAACGCATCGAGGCCCTTTTCGGACAGAAACCGAAAGTCATCCGCAATACAGAGCTGATTTTCTCCGATGATATCGCACCTCAGATGCTCGCGATGGGCTTCAAAGGTTGCATCACCGAGGGCGCCAAGCACATACTCGGATGGAAATCACCCAACTATGTATATGCAGCCGCTTCAGCCCCCAAGCTGAAAATGTTGCTTAAAAATTCGAAGCTCACCGACGATATCACACGCCGATTCGCTGACACATCCTGGGATGCTTACCCTCTCACCGCCGACAAATATATCGACTGGATCGCTTCAACTCCTGCCGAAGAGCAGATCATCAATATTTGCATGAACCTTGACACCATCGGAGGTCTGCAGCCGGCAAATACCGGTATTTTCCAATTCCTCGAGGCGCTGCCACGTTTCGCAGCCGACCGAGGTATCGAATTCTGGACACCCACGGAAGCCATCAGCAAACTCAAGGCAGTAGATACTCTCGCTGTACCCTACCCGATGTCGGCAGCCGACGAAGCACGCGATACCTCAGCATGGCAAGGCAATCAGCTCCAGCGCGAGGCGTTGAGCAAACTCTACTCTGCCGGCGAACGTGTGCGCCTGTGCGAAGACCGCCGTCTGAAACAAGACTGGTGGTATCTCCAAGCCTCGGATCACTT
>CANSGE010000144.1 GCA_947646295.1 uncultured Bacteroidales bacterium | reverse complement strand
TTTATTGATGGTCGCATCGGCCCAGCCCGCATCGGCTGCCGAGCAAACCATCATCGGCAAGCCCGACTTTCATTCCGAATCAGGTTTGTTTGATATCGACGCTCTGGAAGCGCTTGGTCGCGTGAGCGAACCTTGCGTTTCGCCCGACGGAAAGAAGATCCTTTTCGGTATTTCTTACGAAAGTGTAGAGCAGAATACATCCAACCGCGAGCTGTGGCTGATGAATATCGATGGCAGCGGACAAAATTGCATCACTCATACTCCGAAAAGCGAAAACGGCGCCGTATGGTTCGACGGTGGCCGATCAATAGCATTCCTTTATCCCGGCACTGAAGAGACAATGCAGATCTGGATCATGGACGCCGATGGCACCAACCGTCGCCAGATAAGCCATCTCGAAGGCGGCGTGGCCGGCTTCCTCTTCGATCCCGCTGAGAAAAAAGTGGTGATGATCGGCAATGTCAAGTATACCCGCACAGCTCAGGATATATACCCCGACCTCCTCAAAGCCACAGGCAAGGTGATCGACGACCTCATGTACAAGCACTGGGATGAATGGGTGACTGAAATTCCTCATCCTTTTGTAGGCGACTTCACCGGCTCGGAAGTGGTAAATGTAAAGGACATCATGGCCGACGAACCTTACGAATCTCCCATGAAACCTTTCGGCGGCATCGAATCCTTTGCGTGGACACCCGACAGCAAAGGCCTCGTATATACTTCCCGCAAAAAGACCGGTGTGGAATATGCCCTCTCTACCAATTCTGACCTCTATCTCTATGATTTCGCCAGCGGTGAGACCAAGAATCTCACCGAGGGTATGATGGGTTACGATACCATGCCGGCATTCTCGCCCGACGGACGCTACATGGCATGGCTCAGCATGGAGAATGATGGCTACGAATCCGACAAGAACCGTCTCTTCATCCTCGACATGACCACAGGCGAAAAACGCGATCTCACCGCCGAATGGGATTATACAATCGACGAATTTGCATGGAATCCCGACGGCAAGTCCATTTGGTTCATTGCATATCACCATGGCGTAGCTCCCGTATTTGAAATTGACGTCAAGACCGGTGCGGTGACTACCGTAGCCGAAGAAATCGCCGATTTCACATCTCTTGCCCCCGTCGATTCGAAGACTCTCATCACCATGAATCATTCGATGCTTCGCCCCAATGAAGTATATTCAGTGACTAAATCCGGCAAGAAAAACCGCCCTGCCACAGTGCGACGCCTTACTTCCGTCAATGATGAAATATTCGACCAGCTCACTATGCCCACTGTGGAAAAACGCATGGTGCCCACTACCGATGGCAAAGAGATGCTTACATGGGTGCTCTATCCGCCTAAATTCGATGCTTCGGCCAAATATCCTTCGATACTGTATTGCCAGGGCGGTCCGCAGTCATCGGTTAGCCAGGCTTGGAGCTATCGCTGGAACTTCGCTCTCATGGCATCCAACGGCTATATCATGATCCTCCCCAACCGCCGCGGCGTACCCGGATTCGGTACCGAGTGGGAAGCTCAGATCTCAAAGGATTATCCCGGACAGAACATGAAGGATTATCTCGCAGCTGTCGATTACATGAAGCAGGAGTCTTACATTGATCCGGCACGCATCGGCGCTACCGGTGCAAGCTATGGCGGATTCTCTATCTACTGGCTTGCCGGCAATCATGAAGGACGCTTCGCGGCTCTGCTCGCCCACGCCGGTATCTTCAATATGGAAGCCCAGTATCTCGAAACTGAAGAAATGTGGTTTGCCAACTGGGATATGGGCGGTGCTTACTGGGACAAGGACAATGCCGCCGCGCAGCGTACATTTGCCAATTCGCCCCATCGTTTCGTGGACCGCTGGACCACACCTATCATGATTTCGCATGGCGAATACGACTACCGCATCCTCGCATCACAGGGCGAAGCTGCGTTCAATGCCGCCAAGCTCCGCGGTATTCCCGCAGAAATGGTGCTTTTCCCCGATGAAAACCACTGGATACTCAAACCGCAGAATGCTGTGATGTGGCAGCGCCTCTTCTTCCGCTGGTTCGACAAATGGCTTAAAAAATAACACCTCAACTTGACGCAGCTATCCTGCCTGTCAAGCCCCTGATAAAGAGACATCCCGGCGCGCACGGGATGTCTCTTATTTTTGCCGGTATTGGTTGGGCGTGAGGCCGGTCATTTTTTTGAAAAGGCGAGTGAAATGCTGGGGATATTGAAAACCCAGCTCGTAAGAAATATGAGAGATTGTATGAGCAGGATTGGCAAGCATGTCTTTTGCCAGATCAATCAGCTTCAGCTGGATATGCTCCTGAGCGGTTTTGCCGGTCTCTTTTTTTATAAGGTCGCCGAAATAGTTTGGCGACAGACACAGCTCACCGGCGCACCATTTCACGGTAGGGAAGCCGGCTGACGTCTGTCGCCCGGATGAAAAATAGTCGTCGAGCAGCTGCTCGAAACGCACAAGTACATCATTACTGCTGCTTTTGCTGCGGGTAGCAAACTGACGCTGGTAAAAACGCAGGCAATAGTCAAGCAGCACACCTATGTTGGCCGTTATGAGTCGGCGGCTCAAACTGTCTTGGGCATTTCTTAGCTCAAACCGTATTTTTTGCAGGCAGCCCACAAATATCTCGCGTTCGCTTTCCGATAAATGCAATGCCTCATTCACCTCATACGAAAAATATGTGTACTCGCGCATCATGGATGCAAGGGGAGTGCCCTTGATCAGATCGGGATGAAAGCAGAGAGCCCATCCATGCGGTTGGAAGTCCTCACCCGTATCTTCAATACCGATCACTTGTCCCGGGGCGAGACATACCACCGTCCCCTCCTGATAATCATATGTACGACGTCCGTAGATCAGATCGCCGCACTTGGCATCTTTGAGGAAGACTGCATAGAATCCGAACGTATGGCGCATGTGGCGCATCGGCCGCGACTCGCCGAGATTGATCACGCTCACCAGCGGGTGAAGAGTATCGGCGCCGAGCATGTCGTTATACTCCCGGATACTTTCAATATTCATTAATTGCTTGTTCATCAGTAATCAGTTTCTGCAAAGATAGTGACTTTTGGCCGATCGGCACAATCGGGCGTGCATAATCCGTGAATCAGGTAAGATAATCCGTAATCCGTCTACACGTATATAGATATAATGAGACTAACTTTGCAATCTAAACCTCAATCAAAAATGAAAAGACCATATATAGTGTGCCACATGGTGGCTTCGATAGACGGACGCATCGACTGCTCGATGGTCGACAAAATCAGCGGCGAAGAGTATTATGAAACTCTTGAGAAACTCGACTGCCCTACATTGCTCGAAGGTCGCGTGACAATGGAGCATTACAATGCTGCCAAGGAACCGTTTGTAGCCGCAGATCCAACTCCTGTAGGCAAGAAATCCCTATATAAAGCTGTTGAGTCGGATGAATATATGATAGCGGTTGACACTCACGGTAAGTTGAGGTGGCCTGCAGCGGAAATCGACGGGGTGCCCCTCATCTGCATAGTCAGTGAGGAGGTACCGGGCGAATACCTTGAAATGCTCCACGCTGAGGGCATTTCATATATATGCATCGGCAAGGGTGCCATTGACCTGCCTGCGGCGATGGAGCTGGTGCGCAGTGAGTTTGGCGTGGAGCGTATGGCTGTGCTCGGAGGCGGCCACATCAACGGTGGTTTTCTCGCGTCGGGATTGATTGACGAGATAAGTCTCTTGCTTGCTCCGGGTATCGATGGCCGCAAGGGCCAGACAGCGCTCTTCGACGGTATCGCCGACATGGAACGTATGCCCGTGCGCCTCTCACTTCAGAGTGTGGAGCAGCTACAGGGTGACATGCTGTGGATACGATATAAGACAGCAGGTAAATAATAGATTAGGATAGGTGGTATAAAAGCAGATGAGTGTGCGTCACACGGCGCACACTCATCTGCTTTTAAGTACGGTTGATCAGGCTCAGATCAATTTTCAGCCGATGCCTCAGGGAGCTGGCGGACATTGACCGTCGAGGTGATTTTCTTTGCCTCCGCGTCGAATCCCATCACCACTTCATTGCCGGCCTGAAGACGCGACGAGAGGATGAGTTCGGCGAGTTCGTCTTCGAGATACTTCTGGATGGCTCGCTTGAGCGGGCGCGCACCGAATTGCGGGTCGTAGCCGTTCTCAGCGATGAAATTCTTGGCTTCATCGGTGAGTACAAGTGAGTATCCGAGATCGGCAAGACGCTTGTGGAAGCCGCGCAGCTCGATGTCGATGATCTTGAAGATGGCCTCGCGGCTGAGTTGCTCAAACATGATGATGTCGTCGACACGGTTGAGAAATTCGGGCGAGAATGCCTTGTTGAGCGCTTTGCGTATCACGGCGTGCTGCTGCTCAGCCTCGGATGCGCCGGTGGTGAAGCCCACGCCGGTGCCGAAGTCCTTGAGCTGGCGGGTGCCGATGTTGGAGGTCATGATGATGATGGTATTCTTGAAGTCGATGCGCCGGCCGAGGCTGTCGGTGAGACGCCCTTCGTCAAGTACCGGAAGGAGCAGGTTGAACACATCGGGATGCGCTTTCTCGATTTCGTCGAGGAGCACCACCGAGTAGGGATGTCGGCGCACCTGCTCCGTAAGCTGGCCACCTTCATCGTAACCAACATATCCAGGAGGCGCACCGATGAGTCGCGACACCGTGAATTTCTCCATATATTCACTCATATCGATGCGGATAAGAGTCTCTGCCGAGTCAAAGAGAAATTCAGCGAGCTTTTTAGCCAGATGTGTTTTGCCTACGCCGGTAGGTCCGAGGAACATGAATGTACCGATGGGCTTGTTGGGATCTTTGAGGCCGATACGGTTGCGGCGGATAGCTTTGGCGATTTTGTCGATAGCGTCATCCTGGCCGATGATCTCGGCTTGCAGGGTGGGGGCCATCTCCATCAGTCGGAGGCCCTCGGCCTGTGCCACACGCTGCACGGGTACACCGGTCATCATCGCCACGACTTCTGCCACTTTGTCTTCATCTACGGTCACGCGGTCGTTTTCAAGACTTTTCTCCCAATCGGCCTTGGCCTGATCGTGGTTATGGGTAAGCTGCTGCGCCTTGTCGCGCCATACGGCCGCCAGCTCAAAGTTCTGCGAGTGTGCGGCTTCGAGTTTCTTTGCAGTGGTTTCCTCGATTTCGGCTTCGAGCTGCTCGATTTCTTTCGGGACTACGACATTTGTGATGTGGGCGCGGGCGCCGGCTTCATCAAGTGCGTCGATAGCTTTGTCGGGAAAGTTTCGGTCGCTCACATAGCGGTCGGTGAGTTTCACGCAAGCGCGGAGGGCATCGTCGGTATAGGTCACGTTGTGGTGATCCTCGTATTTGCTCTTGATATTGTTGAGTATCACGAGAGTCTCCTCAGCCGATGTCGGTTCGACCATTACTTTCTGGAAGCGGCGTTCGAGGGCGCCATCCTTTTCGATATTCACACGGTATTCATCCAGCGTGGTGGCGCCGATGCATTGCAGCTCGCCTCGGGCAAGGGCCGGCTTGAGCATGTTGGCTGCATCCATGGAGCCTTGTGCATTGCCTGCTCCCACGATGGTATGGATTTCGTCAATGAAGAGTATTATGTCTTTGTTTTTCGAAAGTTCGGTGAGTATTGCCTTGATGCGTTCCTCAAATTCGCCGCGGTATTTTGTACCTGCCACGATTGAAGCCATATCAAGTGCGACGACGCGCTTGTTGAAAAGCACGCGTGGCACCTGGCGGCGAGTGATGCGCAGGGCGAGGCCTTCGACAATGGCTGATTTGCCCACGCCGGGCTCGCCGATGAGCACGGGGTTGTTTTTCTTGCGGCGGCTCAGAATCTGGGCGAGGCGTTCGATCTCGGTCTCGCGTCCTACGACCGGGTCGAGTGCGCCATCGGCAGCTGCGCGGGTCATGTCGTGGCCGAATTTATCGAGCATCGGGGTATCGGCACCGGCCGCTCCACGCGACTTGCGTGTGCGGGTAGCCTGCTGATTGGCTTGTTCACCCTTATTCTGCTCTTCAGATCCGCGTCCGGGATTTGAAGGCTCGGTGTCGTCGCCGTCTTCCATAAATCCGGCTCCGGCCTTGGGTGCGAGTCCACGCGATGCCTGGGCTGCCCGGAATATACCTTCATAGGAGAGTCCGGAGTTGTAGAA
>CANSGE010000143.1 GCA_947646295.1 uncultured Bacteroidales bacterium | reverse complement strand
GTTCGTTGGCTGTCTTGACACCGATCACCACGGGTACGCCCATGTATTTTTCGGCAAATTCGGCGTAGAGGTTGATCATCTGCACGGTGCGTGCTTCATTTTCCTCGGGTGTGGCATAGGCGCAGTGGCCTTCCTGCCAAAGGAATTCCGATGTGCGCAGGAACATGCGTGTGCGCATTTCCCATCGCATCACGTTGCACCACTGGTTGCATACGAGGGGGAGGTCACGGTAGGAGTGGATCCAGTTTTTATATGTAGCCCAGATGATTGTTTCTGATGTAGGGCGGACGATGAGCTCTTCCTCGAGACGTGCGTCGGGATCGACGATGACGCCTTTGCCTTCGGGGTCGTTCTTGAGGCGGTAGTGAGTCACCACGGCACATTCTTTGGCGAAGCCTTCCACATGCTCGGCTTCGCGGCAAAGGTATGATTTGGGTATGAGGAGGGGAAAGTAAGCGTTCTGGACACCCGTCTGCTTGAACATGCGGTCGAGAGTCTGCTGCATTTTTTCCCAGATGGCGTAACCGTAAGGTTTGATGACCATGCAGCCGCGCACGGCCGACTGCTCGGCGAGGTCGGCTTTTACGACCAGCTCGTTGTACCATTGGGAATAGTTGTCCTGACGTTTTGTCAGACCTTTAAGTTCGATTGCCATATTATATAATTTGTTTTTGTATTCTGCGTTATTTTTTGACTCCGGCGAGTTCGAGCAGGCCTCGGTCGGGGATTATGTATATCTCTACGCGACGGTTGGCATCGCGGTTTGAGCGGCTGTCATTGGGCATACGCGGCTCATCGCGACCGATGCCGTAGGGGATGACGTTTGTCTCCTTGCCTCCGGCGAGTTGCCAGAAGCAGTCGTCGATGGCATTTGCGCGTGCGGCAGAGATTGAGTCGGAGTACATCTCATCCCCGGTATCGTCGGTGTGCACGGCCACGAGCACCTTGTATTTGCGTGGGTCGTTGACTATGAACGACAGACCTTTGAGAAGCTCTGTGCCCGATTGTTTGAGATTGAGGGCGCAGGGGGCGAAGAGTTGGCTGCATTTTATTGTGACTTCGAGCACTTCGCCTTCGCGGAGAGTCTCAACGGCCAAGCCTTTCTTGAGGAGCATGCGGCGCAGCTGATCCATGGCGGTGCGCACATAGGTACGGGCACGCTTGGGCACGGCTGGAGTCTCGATGTTTTCGTCGACGCTCATTTCGAGGGCGTCAGGCTCGGTTTCGGCATCGGCCTGCGCGGCTATGGACGGGGCAGCCAGGAGGGCAGCTGTCAAAGTGAGGGCGAGAGAGAGGTGGCGTATCATATCAGAGATGCTTCATAGTCGAGGTATGCGTCGAGCATGGGGGCTGCATCCTCGGGTGTGAGGGTCGCGGCTTTGTCCTTGCGGAGCATACGGGTGATGTATTCGAGTATTTCGTCGGTGTCAGGTTCGTCGTCATCGGAGTCGGAGAAGTCGATGTCGAGGAGACCGTTTGACTCGTAGTAGTCAAAGATGATGTCGATGAGATTGAGTAGCTCGTCGTCATCGTATCGTGCGCTGATCTCGGGCGCTATGTGGCTGCGGATGTAAAGAATCGCGTCGTTTTCGTCAAATTCCTTTGTTTCCATGATTGTCAGTCGTTTAAGTCGATGATACCTTGGGGGAGGTCCATTGAGATTGTCTTGTCGTCGGGGCGTATTTCGGTGATGAAGTCTTCGGCAAAGGGCACGATGATCTTCTTGCCGGCGGGGTTGGTCACGTATATGAGGGCGTTTGATGTTGAGTCGTCGTAGTCCTCGATCACGCCTACGGGAGCTGCTGTCTGGTGGAGGAGTAGAGTCCAGCCCACGAGGTCGGAGAGGTAAAGTCCGTCTTCGTCGTCTTCATCGGGGAGGATGTCCGCGAGGTCAGCCCTGGGGGTGAAAATCTCGTGATTTGCCAATTCGGCGGCTTGGGTTTCATTGGCGATACCATCGATGAGTATGAGCCAATCGGCACCCTTGGGACGTGCCTCGTCGATGAAAAACGGCACGAAAATACCATCGATATCAAGTACGATGCATCGCAGTCCGGCAGGATTGATGCCCGGATCGAGCGATGCTGTGATCTCGCCTTTGATTCCGTGGGGCTTGTGCAGCTCGCCTATGGATGTGAGTTGGTCGCGGAGTATCAATGCTTGCGTTTTTTCTTGCTCTTGGGAGGAGCGATGATTTGGAATTGGTGGAGCTGCATATCGCCAGGGTTGATGCGTATGCGACCCTGCGACATTTCGTATAGGTCGGAGAAAATTTTCTCATCGTCAACACCATCGGGATTGACGGTGAGGAGTGTTTTCTTCATGTGGTTGGCGAGCAGGCTGATGAGAGCGTCGCGCTCGGGCCCTTCGTCCATAGCTGATGCCGTCTCGATCGTAAGCTCGATGTTGTGGCCGTAATGACGCCGGCGTATATTGTGTATGCCGGTGGGTACGGGGGTGGGTGTCTCGTCAAGTGCGGCGGGGCGCTCAAGCTTGAAGGGGAGGTCGACGTCGAGGGAGAAGTCGCTGAGAATCATCAGGTGATCCCAAAGCTTGCGGCGGTATGTATCGCGGTCGCCCTGGGGAGGCAGGAGGATGGACATGGCGTCGACGATCGAACGCGCGCAGCGGGTGCGCTCCGCTCTGTCGTCGATGGTGAGGCAATGGTCCACCATGTTTTGTATATGTCGGCCGTATTCCGGAAGAATAAGCTCTTTGAGTTGGTTTTTATATGTCAGCATATCAAATAAGAAGCGAACGTGAAAATATTGTGCGCTCTGAAGTACAAAGGTAGTGAATCCCGCGGATTTAACAAAACAAAAAGCACGAAAGTGAGGGTGATCGCCGCGGTGCCTGCGGAAATGTGGTGAAATATCAGATATTGCGGCTGTGCGCGGACAATAAGATTGCAGCCCTAATGAAATAAGTAAGCCCGATAGAGTCTCCCTTATCAAAAAAGGATTTCTATCAGGCTTGTGCGTTGAAATGTCTGCAGAAGATCAGAGAGCGAGGAGCTCCTGGACTTTTTCGCGGAGTGTCTGTTCGGTCTGTGATCCGACGAGGCGGATGGCTGTCTTTTCACCATTTTTGAAGAAAAGGATGGTGGGGATAGACATGATGCGATACTTTGAAGAGAGTTCGCCTTCTTCGTCGATGTTGTATTTGCCGATGACGGCCTGACCTTCGAATTCTTCAGCGATTTTCTCTACAACGGGACCCATGGCCACGCAGGGACCACACCAGGTAGCCCAGAAGTCGATAACGACGGGTTTGCCGGAGGCAATGATTTCGTTGACGTTTGCGTCAGTAAATGTAAAAGCCATAATTTTTTTAGATTTTAGCTGGTCGTATATTAAATGAAATTGATGCGTTTTTGAGTTTGTTGATGAAAGGCTTGTTGATGCGTATCGGTTTTCCGGAGGAGAGTGTGAGGCTACGATTGATCTTAGGGTCGTAGAATTCGATGTTGAGGGGCACGGTATAGCCATCAGCCGACTCTTTTTCGGACAGGAGGGTGCGCAGAGTGTCGAGCTCGGAAGATACGCTCACAGAGATGGTGATGTGATCGATGAGCTTGCCTTTTACCGACTCGAGGGGCGACATGTTGCCGAGTTCGAAGCGGATGGCGCCGTCGTAGCCTGCCTTGTAGCTGCCCCGCACGAGTACGGGAGTGCCGACAATAGCCAAGTGGTTGAATTGCTGCGCCTGCCGCTCGAAAAGCACTATTTCGGTAGAGCCGGTGAAGTCTTCGATTTTGACGAATACCATATTTGTGCCTTTGCGTGATTTGCGTTCGGTGCGTTCGGTGACCATGCCTCCGAATGCCACTTCCATGCCTGCTGTGGGGCTGAGTTCCTTGAGGTCGCCGACGGTCATACCTGTACCATAGTTGAGCTCGAGGTAGTACGGGTCGAGGGGGTGCGCCGATATGTACATCCCGACGAGTTCTCTCTCTTTGTCGAGGCGCACGATATCGCTCCACTCGAATGCCGGCTTGATACGCGGGCGTGCCTCGGCGTTGAGTGCGGCGTCGTCGAAATCGAAAAGTGAGGCTGTCTGATTTCGTTGGGCATTCTGGTGCAGTGCGCCGTAGCGTAGCAGGATTTCCGGAACGGAGTCGCCGGCGCGGCCGCCGCCGTCGTCGACGAGGTCTTCGCGCTTATATTCACCGAAGCAGTCGAATGCGCCGGCGAGTGCGAGGTTTTCGAATACGCGGCGGTTGATGGATGTGGCGGGCACACGCTCCACGAAGTCGTAGATGTCCTTGAATGGTTCGTCGCCGCGGGCTTTGACGATTTCCTCGACGACGGAGTCGCCGATACCTGAAATGGCTGAAAGTCCGAAGCGTATGTCGCCTGAGGATGTCACACCGAAGTCACGGACGGATTCGTTGACGTCGGGGCCCTTGACGGTGATGCCCATGCTTTTACATTCGTCCATGAATCCGACGAGTTTTCCTGAATCGGAACGGTTGTGAGTGAGCACGGCTGCCATGTACTCGGCTCCGTAGTGGGCTTTGAGATATCCGGTCTGATATGCTACCCAGGAGTAGCAGGTGGCGTGACTCTTGTTGAAGGCGTATGATGCGAATTTTTTCCAGTCGGCCCAGATTTTCCGTAGAGTCTTCTCATCGTGTCCGTTGGCAGTGCCGCCTTTGATGAAAAGTTCCTCGAGGGCGTTCATCTTGTCGATGAGCTTTTTACCCATGGCCTTGCGGAGCGTATCGCTCTGGCCGCGGGTGAAGTTGGCCAGCAGGCGCGAGAGGAGCATGACCTGTTCCTGATACACGGTGACACCATAGGTATCCTTGAGATAACGCTCCATGATGGGAATGTCATACTCGATTGGTGAGCGGCCGTGCTTGCGGGCGATGAAGTCGGGGATATAGTCCATGGGGCCCGGACGGTAGAGGGCGTTCATGGCTATGAGGTCTTCAAACTTCGAGGGCTGCAACTCGCGGAGGTATTTCTGCATACCGGCCGATTCAAACTGGAAAGTGCCGATGGTCTTGCCCTGCGAGTAGAGCTCGTAAGTCTTGGGGTCGTCGATTGGGATGGTGTCGATGTCGACGGTCTCGCCGCGCGCGGCTTTTATGTTGGCGAAGGCAGTCTTGATAAGTCCGGTTTCCTCGATCACACTACCTTCGTATTGCGTGACGAGCAATTTGCCTTCCTCTTTATCGTCGGCGGTGGATACGGGTACCCAGTCGCTGACGTCGTCGCGGCAGATGATGACGCCACAGGCGTGCACGCCGGTATTACGTACGTTGCCTTCGAGCTGGCGTGCGTATTTCAGGGTGGAGAGTATCTGACGGTTGGAGCTATTGAGCTCTGTCTTGAACTCTTCGACGTAGTCAAGGCAGTTGGCAAGCGTAGGTTTGAGCTCCTTGCCGTCCTTCTGAGGCATGTGGGCCGGAATAAGCTTGCAAAGGCGATTCGCCTCGGGTATTGCGAGCTGCTCCACGCGTGCAACGTCTTTGATGGCGAGTTTGGCGGCCATTGTGCCATATGTGATGATATGAGCAACGTTGGCTTTACCGTATTTTTCGGTGACGTAGTTGAGTACACGCTTTCGTCCGTCGTCGTCGAAATCGACGTCGATATCAGGAAGAGAAATTCGGTCGGGATTGAGGAAGCGTTCGAAAAGGAGGTCGTACTTGAGGGGGTCGATCTGCGTGATGCCGAGACAGTAGGCCACTACAGAGCCGGCGGCCGATCCACGTCCCGGACCGATGCTCACATCAAGCTGTTCGCGGCCCACGCGGATGAAGTCCTGCACGATGAGGAAGTATCCGGGGAAACCCATCGTCTTCATGATGTAGAGCTCGAAATTGATGCGTTCCTTCACTTCGTCGGACAAGGGTTCGCCATATCTTTTTACGGCACCCTCGTAAGCAAGCTTGCTCAGATAATCGGCCTCGAATTTGATGCGATACAGCTTTTCGTAGCCACCGAGTTTGGCAATTTTTGCCTCGGCAGCTTCGCGTGACAAAACTTCGTTGCCATGTTCGTCGCGCGTGAATTCATCAAAAAGTTCCTGCTCGGTGATGCGGCTGCGGTACTCCTCTTCGGTGCCGAATTCTTCAGGGATGGCATAGTTGGGCATGATGGGCTCGTGGTCGATCGAGTAGAGCTCCACCTTGCGTATGATTTCGAGTGTATTCTCGATGGCCT
>CANSGE010000142.1 GCA_947646295.1 uncultured Bacteroidales bacterium | reverse complement strand
GGGTTACACACTGCAGCTTCTCGAGAAATATACATCAAAAAGCGAGCTGCTCGCCGCCGTTGCTGATGCCGACGCACTCATAATCCGCTCCGACAAGGTTGACGCCGAAGTGCTCGCAGCCGCCAAACAGCTCAAAGTAGTGATACGCGCCGGTGCCGGATACGATAATATCGATCTCGCCGCCGCCACTGCCGCAGGCGTAGTAGCCGAAAATACTCCCGGCCAGAATTCCAACGCCGTGGCTGAGCTCGTTTTCGGCCTCACAGTCATGGCAGCCCGCAATATGTACGCAGGCACAAGCGGCTTTGAACTTAAAGGCAAGCGTCTCGGCATCCAGGCATTCGGTCAGGTGGGCCGCAACGTCGCCCGCATCGCGAAAGGTTTCGGAATGGAAGTGAGCGCCCTCGACCCCTTCTGCCCCGACGACGCCATGACAGCCGCAGGTGTCACTCCCGAGCACTCTCTGCAGAAACTCTACGCCGACAACCTCTTTGTCTCCGTACATATACCTGCCACTGCCGAAACACGCGGCTCGATCGGATATGACCTCATCACATCGATGCCCAAAAACGGCGTGCTCATCAATACCGCCCGCAAGGAAGTGATCGACGAAGCCGGCCTCGACCGCGCACTCGCCGACCGCCCCGACCTCAAATACGTAGCTGACGTGCGTCCCGACAACGCCGACGCACTTTGCGAAAAATATGCCGGACGCGTATTCTTCACACCAAAGAAAATGGGAGCACAGACGGCTGAAGCCAACATCAACGCCGGTATCGCGGCCGCCAATCAAGCCGTGGCTTTCATCCGCGACGGCATCGACCGTTTCCGCGTCAACTGACTCCTTCGGACACACATCGCAGAGCCTGCCCACACAGGCTCTGCTACTTTTTTGCTATTATATATATAATAATATATAATTTTTAACGTTAGATTATATAGTCTGTTCATATACACGGCAGACTCGTAGTTTACCATATTACATAATAATGAAGATACGTTCAATTTCTGCTTTATCCTTGTTTGTGTTTTTGCTCGCGAGTTGCTCGTCATCAAAAACTTCTTTACCTTATTTTCAGGATTTGCAACAATCGACTACAGGTGTAATTGAATCAATGAATTACGCCCCCGACATAAAACCCGATGATGAACTGCTCATCACCGTCACCTCATCCACCCCCGAAGCTGCCGCTCCCTACAATATGCCGGTCATCAATATGTTCGAGGATCAGAACCTGTATCTATCCACCAGCGGTAAATACACCACTTACATCGTTG
The DNA here is from genome assembly GCA_947646295.1 of uncultured Bacteroidales bacterium. Classification (GTDB taxonomy): domain Bacteria; phylum Bacteroidota; class Bacteroidia; order Bacteroidales; family Muribaculaceae; genus CAG-873. The sequence goes on along the minus strand of CANSGE010000142.1, from coordinate 4,956 downwards.
ACACCAAAGGTGATATCACCATGCCGATACTCGGCACGATACACGTGGCAGGCCTCACATCCGAGCAATTGCAGGATAAACTCACCGAAATGATACGCCGCGACATCGCCGATGCTATGGTACGCGTCAGAATACTCAATTTCAACGTCGTGGTGGCCGGTGAAGTCACCCGTCCCGGCCGTGTGCCCGTAAGCGGCAACCGCTTCAGCATCCTGGATGCCATCGGCGCCGCAGGCGATCTCACCCCTTACGGCGAACGCTCACGCGTGCTCATAATCCGCGAAGAAGACGGACAGCGACAATACGCTTATCTCGACCTCAATTCATCCGAAGCCCTCACCTCTCCATACTTCTACCTGAAACAAAACGACTACATATACGTAGAACCTAACAAAATCCGACAGGCTAACGCAAAATACAATCAAGACAACGCATTCAAGCTCTCCGTAATCTCGACCGTCGTAAGTGCTTGCTCTGTAGTCGCCTCACTCATAATCGCTCTTGCAGTAAAATAATTTTTCCATGGCTAAAAGAAATACAACTGATTTCATAGACATACGTTCGATTCTACGTTCCTGGATAAAACACTGGTATCTATTTGTCATTTCGATCGCAGCTTTTCTTGCTATCGGTATTTTCTTCGTTACCCGTCATAAAGACAAGTACAACGTCAGGGCTAATATATTGATAGTCGATGAAAACAAAAGCCCGCTTTCCGGCGGTCTATCAGATCTCTCGAGCATGTTTGGTGCCGGCGGCAGCAGTGTCGACGACGAAATATATGTGCTTTCTTCACACTCACTTTACACTAATGTGGTAAAGGAATTGGGCCTAAATAAAATGCACTATCTGCGCCTGGGCATCCTCAACAATGACCTTCTCTACCCGGATTGGCCTGTCGAAGTATACGCTTCTGAAGCCACTCTCGACACATTGCGCTATTCGCTCAACTTCCGCATAGCAGTCCAGAAGGATGGTAAGGCTGATATCAAAATCAAGGGCCCCTTCAGTTACTCCGAGAAACTCAAGGAAGTACAGCTCCCGCATACCGTCAAGACACCTTACGGCGAATTTACAGTCGACCGCACCGCCTCCTATCCCAAAGGCGAGGATCTCACCGTGAAAATCAATATCACCGGCTACCACTCGGCAGCCGAGGATATCGCTGAATTTATCTCTACCGAAATCGCTTCAAAACGCAGCAATCTCATCGAAATGAGCTACAATACCCCCAATCCAGCTCTTGGTGAGGCTCTGCTCAACGAAATCATTCAGCAATACAACGAACGCGGTATCAATGAGAAGAACGCCCAGGCTATCAAGACGGCGCAATTCCTCGACGAACGTCTCAAACTCCTCACAGCCGATCTCAGTGATGCCGAAGCCGACATCCAGCGCTTCAAGGAAGCCAACGGGCTCTTCGACGTCGAAACCGAAGTAAAATACCAGACTCAGAAAAAAGCCGGCGTGGAAGCCGAGCTTATCACAGCTCAGACAAATCTCGACGTCATCGGCCTGACAAAGGATTTCATCTCCGACGAGAAAAACAAATACGAGCTCATCCCCATCATTGACGGAGCTTCAATGGCCACCGGCAACGCTATCGAAAAATACAATGAACTGGTGATCCGCCGCAACGAATTGCTGAAGAATGTCCGTCCGGACAATCAGGCCGTGATGCGCCTCACAGCTCAGATCGATGCCATGCGCACTAATATCATCTCGACGGTCAACCAGCTCTACGACAACGCACGCGTGGCTCTCCGCCAGCTCCAGGCTGAGGCCGGATCCACCGGAGCACAGCTCAGCAACGTGCCCCGCCAGGAGCGCGCCGTGGTCGATCTGCTCCGCCAGCGCGACATCAAGCAGGAGCTCTTCCTCTTCCTGCGTCAACGCCAGGAGGAGAACGCCCTCATGCTTGCCAATGCTGTGCCGAAGGGGCTCATCGTGGACGAAGCTTACACACGCAAGAAACCTCTCGGCATGGGTAAAATCGCCATGCTCCTGAGCTTCCTCATGGTAGGCTGCATCATCCCGCCAATATACCTCTATCTGCGTAAGGTGATCAGAAACCGTTTCCAGACTCGCGACGAGCTCGAACGCATCACCAACGTGCCCGTTCTTGGCGAAATGTGTACCGATAATTCAGGAAAGACACTCGTGGTGTCGCCCACTGATACTTCGTCCACCACAGAGCTTTTCCGCCTGATGCGGTCCAATCTGCTCTTCTTCCTCAACAACCGCGACGACAAGGTAGTGCTTGTCACCTCATCAATATCAGGCGAAGGAAAATCGTTTATTTCGATCAACCTTGCGGCCTCACTCGCACTGATGAAAAAGAAAGTCGTGCTCGTGGGCATGGACATCCGCAACCCGTCAATTGCCAAATATCTCAATATCGCTCCTACCCCGGGGCTCACACAATATCTGGCTTCCGACGAGCTGTCACTCCAGCAGATAATCCACAAGTCACCCGAGGCCGATATCCCCAACCTCGACGTCATCGTGGCCGGCCCTGTGCCTCCCAACCCCTCGGAGCTGCTCATCTCACAGAAAGTCGACACATTTGTCAAGGAACTCCGTCAGCAGTACGACTATGTCCTGCTCGACAGCGCTCCCGTAGGCATGATCAGCGATACTTATTCGCTCAACCGTCTCGCCGACGCCACAATATATGTCACAAAAGCCAATTATACGCCCAACGACTATATTGACGAGCTGGATGAGATCAGCCGCCTCGACCGTCTGAAGAAGCTCTCCATCGTAGTCAACGGTGTCGCTGCAAAACAATCTTACGGATATCACAGCAAACACAAAGCATGATGTCGACTGACATTACTGTGTCATCCGCTACAGAATCCGCCCCCGCAAAAGAGCCGCTGAAATTCGGCGCCTCCGAGTGGGGGTGGGCTTTGGCATTCATGCTGTCGATGTCGATGGTAGGGCTTCAGTTCCCTCTGGGACGCCCTCTCGTGATAGCCATCATGATAGCGCGGTTCATCAAAAACCGCTATGATTTCCTCATCGAGCTTTTTCTCGTCTTCGGCAGCTATTCGCTGGCCAGTAGCCACGACTGGGGTGTCAGCATGATTATTGTCATCACAGCCGTATCGCTCGCCGGTATTCTGCTGCTGCGCAAGACTCCCATGTTGCGCAAGCTGCTCCTTCTCACCGCCGGATATGCCCTCATCATACTCTTTCTTGCACTCAAGAGCGATGAATCCTTGTCAGTGCAGATGGTGGGCATACTCAATTACATGTGTATCATATCGTTCGTGATACCGATCATGGTATTTTCGGGCCGCGAGTTCGACATACGGTATTTCTGGCGTAAGGCTTTTCTGTATGCATTCATCTTCTGCATCTTCTACATCATCGACTGCTGTATCTTCAACGGTCTCTTCCTTCTGCCGCGAGATGTCGCATATATTGATTACGACAACCTCAATACCTGGCTGAATCCGTTCATTTTCCCCTTCTCCGGATGGTTTCCGCGCCGCTGGCCGCTGGGACTCTTCATCTTCGGCCTCTGCATCTACCCTGCCGCCCGATATTACAAGCTCAACTGGTGGCAGATAGCACTTGTGCTCGCGGCTCTTGCCATTTCGCGTACCTTCACCCTCGTGGTCGCGCTTGTGGTCGTATACGTCTTCAGCCAGCGTTCCATCGGTAAGGTATCGCGATATGTGATGATCGGGGCAGCCGCCCTTACAGTCATGTACTTCGTGGATATGGCTATCACCGGGCCCATTATAGGTGAAAATGATTCAAGTGCGCTTCGCATACAGTCGCAGATCGACCAGATCATCAACATGGGCGAGATCAAGGACGATGAAGACCTCTCGAAACTCGGCACCGGCCGAATGGCCCAGGTGATTCCCAAGGTCATGCTCCTCTACGATCTTGGTCGCGAGTGGATCGGCTTCGGCTTCCTGAGCCGCACGCAGACTACCAATTCAAAATATATCATCGAAAACGAATACTACCTCAACCCCGAAGATGCTGAAGAAGTAGCCGTCGGTGTCGAGATCATGGCCGTCGACGTATTGCTCAACATAGGCTGGATAGGTCTCATCGCGCACATTTTGTATTTCGTGGCGCTCTGGTGGGTGGTGCGTCCGCTCAGGTACAGCGGATACTTCACATCGGTGATGTGCTTCTTCGTCATAATGGGCATAGCCGGATTCTCCGGACTTGTATTTATCACCGGCCTCGCATTGGTAGGTCTGTCGCTCGGAGTAGTAATTTGCGTCAACAAACCTGACCTCAAAGGCTTTTCTTTACCAAAGAAAAATCGTAACTTTGCAGGCGATGGAATCGCATAATCGTCGCATAGCACGCAACACCATTTTTCTATACCTCCGCATGTTCTTCACCATGGCGGTCTCGCTCTACACATCACGTGTAGTGCTTCAGACTCTGGGTGTGAACAATTACGGTATCTATAATATCGTGGGCGGAGTCGTGGCGATTTTTTCTTTCCTCAACGGCTCTATGACCGGAGCCACACAGCGCTTCCTCAATTTCGAGATGGGTCGCGGCGACGCCGTGAAGCTGCGCGACGTCTTTTCATCGGCCATGTATGCCCATCTCGGCATAGGAGCCGCTCTAATCCTGCTTGGCGAGACGGTGGGCCTGTGGTTTGTCAACACTCAGCTCGTCATAGCGCCCGAACGCATGGCCGCTGCCAACTGGACATACCAGCTTTCACTTCTCACAGCAGTTGCCACCTTGCTGCAGGTGCCATACAATGCAGCCATTATCGCCCATGAGCGTATGGACGTATTCGCATATTTGTCCATCATGCAGTCGCTGCTCAAACTGGGGGTAGCTTTCCTGCTGCTTTTTGTTGCCGAGGCCGATACCCTCATCATCTACGCCTGGCTGATGTTTGGAGTCTCCTTTCTCATTTTCGCCGGCTACCGCATGTACTGCCTGCGGCATTTCGCCGAGTGC
>CANSGE010000141.1 GCA_947646295.1 uncultured Bacteroidales bacterium | reverse complement strand
AATTGAGACCGCGTGCGAGCGCAACATCGAGATCAAGCTCCGCATCAAGCCCGAGGGCTTTGGTACAATCGATCACCTCACGCAACTCGGCCACACCAAGGCGACCGATCTCACTATCGGCAAGAAGCTCCTGCAACTGCGCGAGCCGCTCATCAAGGGTGCCGGAAATCTTGAGTATCGGCTGGAGAGCCGCTATCGACTCGGGAGAGAGTTCACGGTAAGCAAGCTCCTCGTTGACCTTTTCAATACCGATTTTATCAATCTTGTCAATCGCTACGGTAATGTCGATAATCTTGTCGGGAGCACCGATAATTTCAGCGATGCCGGCAAGTACCTTGCGGTTGTTGAGTTTGATAGCGATGCGTATGCGAAGACGGCGGAATACCTCGTCGATGAGTTGGAGCAGCTCTACCTCGTTGTAGAGAGAATCCGACCCGATGACATCGGCATCACACTGATAGAACTCACGGTAGCGCCCCTTCTGGGGACGGTCGGCGCGCCATACGGGCTGGATCTGATACCGACGGAACGGAAACTGGAGGTCATTGCGATGCTGTACGACGAAACGCGCGAAAGGTACCGTAAGGTCATAGCGCAGGCCTTTTTCAGCAATCTGGGGAGTAAGTTTCGTAGCTGCTGTCTCATCGAGCAGAGAGGGGTCAACCCCGGCAAGGAAATTACCGGAGTTGAGTATTTTGAACAGTAGTTTGTCGCCTTCTTCGCCGTATTTGCCCATGAGGGTACCGAGCGTCTCCATTGCCGGTGTCTCAATCTGATGAAATCCGTACGATTTGAAAACGTCGCGTATGGTATCGAAAATGTAATTGCGACGCGCCATTTCCGCGGGCGAAAAATCTCTGCAGCCCTTAGGTATAGATGGTTTCTGTGCCATTTAATAGTTTTGTGATTTTAATTAAACGTCAGCTTCTTCCACTTCGACTTCGTCGACTGTCTTGCTCTTGATATTGGGCTCTTCGAGGCCATAGTGATGCTTGGCATTGAGCACTTTCAGCCAGATGCCGAAGAAGAATGCAAGCACACCGAGAGATGCAAAGAGAAGCATGGGGACGGTATAATTGTATTTAAGAGGATCTGTCACACCGGGATTCGAGGCCTGGAGCACCTTGCCGATAAGGATGGGGAAAAGCGCGAGACCGATATTCTGCACCCAGAAGATGAGGGAGTATGCCGAGCCGAGATAGCGCTTATCCATGATTTTGGGCACTGACGGCCAAAGCGACGCGGGTACCAGCGAGAATGAAATACCCAATACAATGATGGCCGTGAAAGCAACCGCTGTGCTCGGGTAAGCGGGCAGCACAAGGGCAAACGTAAGATGGCAGGCAATCATGAGCACCGCACCTGCGATGAGCATTGAGGCTCCCTTGCCGAAGCGGTCGAGATAGTAGCCCAGGGCCGGAGTAAGCATAGCGGCTCCGATGGGGAACCAACGGAAAATATCGGCGGCAGCCTCAGCAGTCATGCCGAGATTGCACTGCAACATATTTGTGGCATAACGCTGGAAGGGGAAGATTGCCGAATAATACAGCACGCAGAGCATGGCGATAACCCAGAAGAGCTTGCTCGACAGAATTTTGCCGACGTCGCTGGCTTTGAATTCCTCGTCTTCTTCGGGGGCTGAAGATGCCTGACGCTCGGATTTGATCTCATTGTCGAGGCGCGTATCCATGAAAGTAAATACGATGTAGCAAATAAGACCGATCAGCAACAATGCGGTGCAGAAAGCCACGGGGATAACGACTGTGCGGTCGTTGGGACCAAACCAATCGGCAAGACGGGGAGATATCGAGAAAATCGCGAATACACCCACTCGTGCGAGAGCCATCTCAAGGCCCATCGCAAGAGCCATTTCGTGTCCTTCGAACCATTTGGCAAGGGTCTTCGATACGGTGATACCGGCCATCTCACACCCGCAACCGAAGATCATGAAGCCGAACGCCGCGAGTTTGGCGCTGCCGGGCATCGTGGTCCACCAGGATGAGAGCCACAAATCAAATGCCGTGCCCTGAAACCAGTCGCTGATTGCATACAGCTTGATGCACGCGCCGATGAACATGACAGAAGCCGACAAGATGCCTGTGAAACGTATGCCCATTTTATCAAGGATGATGCCTGCAATGATCAGGAATCCGAACACGTTGAGGATGTACTCAGCTCCGGCATAATAACCGAATGCCTCAGGCTCCCATCCGCGCTGCGTCTGGATAAGCTCCTGCAGGGGCGACATCACGTCGACAAACATGTATGCGAAGAACATCATCAATGCCACGAGTATCAGCGCCAGCCAGCGCGCCCAGGCCTTGTCGTTCAAAAGAACTTTAACTTTTTCTGTCATAATATATTAAATCTAAATGTAAATATTTTGAGATCGGTTTATTTTGCAAATTTACTCTAAAAAGCTTAATTTTGAAAAAAATAGCATCAAAATAATGTCGCAAGAACAAACAAATAGCCAAACAGGCGGCCGATGGTCGCGTCCATATACATTTGACCGCGTGGTGCGCATGCTCATCACGCTTGCCGCGCTGCTGTGCTCGATATGGATCATCAACATTCTGAGAGATGTACTCCTGCCCTTTCTCGTAGCATGGCTTATCGCATATTTGCTCGAGCCGTTTGTGCAATACAACCGCCGGATCTTGCGCGTCAGGAGCCGCTTGCTGCCGGTATTCATGACACTCTTCGAGATGATGCTCATACTCATAATGCTGGGCGTATTTTTTGTGCCCTCGATTCTGCGCGAGATGCACCAGGTAGCGATGCTCATAAGCAAGTATGCCAATGGTGCGGCTGAGATTCCGTTCATCCCGGATGCCGTGCACGACTTCCTGCGCAAATCTATAGATTTCAACACTATATCCCAGGAATTGACACGTCAGGACATGCAGTCGATTATCGACGCCGCCGGAAGCGTTCTGTCGAGCGGCCTTGATTTCATCATAGGCTTGTTCAATTGGTTTATCGTGGTGTTGTATGTCGTGTTCATCATGCTTGATTACGAAAAATTGCTTGTAGGATTCCGCCATCTCGTGCCGCCGAAATACCGCACTCCGCTCTTCAAGGTTGGAAATGACGTGAAAATGAGCATGAATCATTACTTCCGCGGTCAAGCTTTGGTAGCATTTATCGTCGGAGTGCTGTTCAGCATTGGATTCCTGATCGTTGGATTGCCTCTGGCAGTCGTGCTCGGGCTCTTCATAGGCTTGCTGAATATGGTGCCATATCTACAATTGATATCCATACTGCCGACGACACTGCTCTGCCTTGTCTATACAGCTAATTCCGAAGTGGGATTCTGGGAGATCTGGTGGGCGTGCATGCTCGTATACATCGTCGTGCAATGTATCCAGGATTTGTTTCTCACCCCTAAGATCATGGGTAAAGCCATGGGACTCAACCCCGCCATCATACTCTTTTCATTATCGGTATGGGGCACGCTGCTCGGGTTTATCGGTCTGATCATCGCCCTACCCCTCACCACACTTCTGCTGGCCTACTACAATCAGTATATCACCAACCGCCATGACGGAGAAACTCCGGATCAACGTAAAGATGACTCGGAGCTTCTACAACGGATGACGGATGACCCTACCGCTTGAAAATCCTTATTAACCGGGATATCAAGAATACAGAGGCTATCGCAAGGCATGGCATCGCCGGAGATACAAGGCGTCCCCAATCGTCGTGCGAGGCATAAACAGCCACTATATAGCTTGATACCAGCATAGCATCCAGCAGATAAAGCCCCATTGGTATTTTACGCTCCCTGAGCCAACGCGTCAACACGATTACAAGTAGTATCATCCCGATGAGCCACGCTGCGGCCATAGGAAATGTGAAGACCCCGCGGAGCGGATACAGATACCGGTCTTCCCAGCCCGGATCCGGCAGATAAGAATTATCATATGTCAGAGACTTGACGAAACGATTGACGGCCGCCTCTCTCACTTGTGCCGGGTACAGGCGCTCGGCCTCTTCCACAATATCCTGGTACTCTTCGATTGAGAAACTCCATATCTCACCATAATATGCCGGACTGTCACACATGTCATGCCCCGGGTCAGCCTCATAGAAGGGTCTGAACTTGGCTGCCACACTATCAACCATATTCTCCGGGCGGAGCAGCCCCTCCATGCGCAGGATCTGGTATCTGTTGACCAGCGCTGCAAATGTCATCTGATTGTGCATTTTATACGATCGGTTCATCCAGCCTATATAGGCTAAGACCGTCAAGGTCACTGCGGCCGTACCTATAAGACCGGCAATGGCAAACCGACGCTGTCCATAAATCCAATAAAAGATCCAGAATAGTGCGAAAATCGGCAGGACAAACACAAAGCCCGGCTTGGCGAATATCAATAGGAATGTCGCAACGCCGATATACAATATCTTCTTATAATCAGGCTTCGCAAGAAAGCGGCATGACATATAGAGCAGATATGTGAAGCCGGTCATACAAAGGCTCTCGGACTGTACCACCTCATTGGCCACCCAAAATCCCGGGACGAGCATGCAGAGCACTACAGCCGATATCCGCCCGATGCTACCAAGCGACAGATAGCCGCAGATGCACCACACCATCCTCATGGTCAGAATCCAGCCAATCCAGTTTAGAGCTACAAAGATTATACAACCTGCCTTCACCCCGGCTACCGACGAGCAAATTCCAAGTATGATCGGGATGACCGGCGGACGCCAGTCATGGCTATGCCCGTGGATAAGATTGTCCCATGCTCCGAGATACGAGGGATCACACATCACCACGTCACCTTTGAGGACGAGTTGAAGTGTGAACATTGCGATAGCAAACAAGACAACAATGCCAAAAAGGACAGTTGGCATCGAATGAGAGCGAGCAGTGTTAAGTAAGAATTTCATACTGAAAATACATTTGAAAATGAAACCGGCGACCGTAGTCTATGTGCTACGACCGCCGGATGTCAGTTATGGAATTGAATGTTATATCAATTGAGGAAGTACATCGCGAAAGAGCTTTCCGAAGTGAGGTTAAGCAATGTATCGTATACCGGGCTCAGGAGGCCGAGGAAGATGATACCGAAAAGGGCGATCCACATTCCGAGGCGTTCGCCGCAGGATGAACGGAAATTGGCAATCACACATTCATCTTCACTGATGAACATAGCCTTCACCACCAGGAGATAGTAGTAGAGCGAGATGATTGTGTTGATAAGGGCGATCAGCACGAGTACATAAATCGCTACGGAACCCTGTCCGAGTGCACCTGTGAAGATAAAGAACTTCGAGAAGAATCCGGCGAAAGGAGGAATACCTGCCAATGAGAACATGGCGAGCATCATCGTGAAAGCCAGACGGGGATTTGTCTTATAGAGACCTTTGTAATCGTCCATCGACACCTTGCCTGTGGCATTCTCGATTGCCCCAATCACACCGAAAGCGGCGAGGTTGGAGAAAATGTAGACGAGAATGTAGAACATCAATGCAGCGACACCCATTGTATTATAGGCAATGATACCGAGCATGATGTAACCGGCCTGCGATATGGATGAGAAAGCGAGGAAACGCTTCATGTTGCGCTGGCGGATAGCAAAGAGGTTGCCGATTGTAATGGTCGCGATGATGAGTGCGTAGAGCATCCATTCCCACACGTCGCTGTAAAGCGAGCCGAATACTTGCGCGAGGATAACAAGGAACGCAAACGCAGCCGAGCCCTTGGAAATTACCGAAAGATATGAAGTCACCGAAGTAGGTGCACCTTGATATACATCAGCGGTCCAGAGGTGGAAGGGTACGAGCGACAGTTTGAAGCCGACACCTGCGATCACGAATGCGAGAGCAAGCACAAGGAGTGTGGAGTGCTGTCCGTAGATTGCATTGTAGATGCGCTCGAAATAGAGTGATCCGGCGCATGCGTACACAAATGAGAGACCCATCATGAAGATAGCTGATGAGAATACGGCTGTAAGTATGTACTTCACGGCAGCTTCGTGGCTTTCGTAACGGTTCTTGTCGAAAGCGACCATGGCTGCCAACGGGAGCGAGGCGCATTCGAGACCGATAAGGAAGAGCAGGAAGTGACGTGCCGAGATCATGAGATACATACCGAAGAGAGTGACGAGCAGAAGCTCATAAAACTCGCCGCGGCGCATGATCATCAGTTCGCCGTTGGCCCATTTGATAGATTGGATGAGCACGATTACGACACCGATATTGAGTATATTATTTATTGCCGAAATTACAGCGGAGGTTTCGT